>JBEKZT010000019.1:0-15960 GCA_049509595.1 Verrucomicrobiota bacterium | reverse complement strand
ATTCCGGCATTCAAGCCGAACAACTCGCAGTCCAGCATATGCGAAAGCATGGTCAGCGGATGCCAATTACCAGCAACATCGGCTGTGAATGCCCATTTTATCCCGGCCCACGTCAAACCGTTTCGAACAATGGAATTATCGGTGATGTAACCATTATCGTCGAAAGTCAGGAAACCACAGTGAATCACGGGGAGATAAACTAGAAGTGTAATCAACCCGAGCAAAAGACCGATGATATGTGAACGAGCCATTACTTCTTTTTAAGCGATTTTACCCGCACGGCAAGAATAGAGATTTTTTCTCAAAAAAAGCGTTGCAATTTTTGCGTGGAAGGTTAGAAATTTGTCTGGCAGGAAAGTTCTCGACCTTCTGCCGCTTGGACGCTACATCGGTTCCTCACGACCAAGTTTAGTCGTTTATGAGTGGATTATCGTTTACTGTCGTGGGGGCCGCTTCAAATCAGGCGGAGCTCATCTACGTTTGGACACAGGCGACGCCGGAAGCCAAGGCGATCATCGCCTGTCTCTTTTTCTTTTCCATCATCGCGTGGTCAACGATGTTTTACAAGGCCGCGCAAATGCGTCGCGCAAAAAAATTGAACCTGTATTTCTCCGCCGAATTCCACGCGCAAAAATCGGCGCTGGAAATTTTTGACCGCAAACTCCAGGTCGTCGGCTGCCCGCTTTACGAAGTCTATCAAACCGGCTGCGTGCAACTGGACGCGCGGCTGCGCGGACCGAGCGGCGAACGTCGGAAGCAGCACGTCACGCTCAAAAATATGGAGCACGTCAAGCGTGCCATCGAAAACGTCGTCGCGCAGGAATCATTGAAACTCGAATCGGGTTTGATCTTGCTGGCAATCGCCGTTAGCGGCGCGCCGTTTCTCGGATTGCTCGGCACGGTCTGGGGCGTGATGAGCACTTTCGCCGGCATCGCGCAACAAGGCAGCGCGACGATGGCGGCGATGGCACCGGGCGTATCCGCCGCGCTCATCACGACGGTCGCCGGACTGCTCGTGGCGATTCCTTCGATGTTTGGCTACAATTGGCTCGTACATAATTTGCGCGTGTTCACCGTTAACCTCGATAATTTTGCGCAGGAACTTGTTTCTAAAATGGAAGCGGAGTTTTTGGCGGACGAATGATTTTTCGGCATGAGACGATTTTCACAACGCAGTTACCTTGTAACATTGAGCGAAATCAACATCACACCGTTGCTCGACCTTGCGTTTGTACTGCTCATCATCTTCGTCATCACCACACCGTTGCTCGAGCAGAGCATTGATTTGAAACTGCCGCGTGGCGGCCAAGCCGAGAAGAGAATTGAAAAACGCGACATTGCCACCGTTGAAATTTCCAACACCGGCGTATACGCGCTGGACAAACAACGGGTGTCATTGCCGCAGTTGATTACAAAGCTGGCAGGTGAATTTCGCTCGAATCCCAACCTGGTTGTCTATATCCGCGCGGACAAGGAAAGTCGTTATGATTTGGTTGCGCAAGTGATTGACGGCTGCCAGCGCAACGGCATCACGCGCTATTCACTCCGTACCGACCCGACAAAATGAATCGGCTGCAAAAAAAATGTTTCATCGCGACGGCAGGTTTTCACCTGTTGCTGCTGGTGATTTCGCTGGTCGGTCCGGCATTTTTTAATTCGAAACCAAAAGTTGACGATTCACAAGTGCTCAATGTCATCCCGGCCAATTTGATTGACGCAGCGTTCAACAGCGGCGTGCGCAATGCCCAGCCACCCGCGCCAACTTCAATTGTCCCTCCGCCGCCGCAACCAACTCCACCTGCGCCAAGAGCAGTTGTGTCACCGCCTACGTTCATGCAATCACTGGAGAAATTTTTCAAACCTGAACCGGCCAAGCCAGTGCCGGATACAACCGTCGGCCAGCAACACAAAATTCAGGTTAACACGCAACTTGTGACGCGTACCGTCCCAAAAAATTCTGCCAGTCATTCACAAAATGACGATTCGCAACAGTTGCGGG
Organism: Verrucomicrobiota bacterium; assembly: GCA_049509595.1. Lineage (GTDB taxonomy): Bacteria > Verrucomicrobiota > Verrucomicrobiia > Limisphaerales > UBA11358 > UBA11358. The sequence goes on along the minus strand of JBEKZT010000019.1, from coordinate 13,961 downwards.
AGCGCGCACTTCAAAATGCCATCCGGAATTTAAAAAATAATTTCACGTCGGCGACGACTGTTGACATGCCCGGCGACAGCAGCGTGGCTTACGCGAACTACGCGTCCGTCGTCAAAAGCATTTATGAACAAGCCTGGATGCCGCCGGACAACACCGCCAGCGACGATGCAAACGCAAAAGTTACTGTCACGATTGCAAGCGACGGCACGGTGATTTCCGCGCAAGTCATTTCGTCGTCAGGCGATGACAGCGTGGATTCGTCCGTGCAACGGACTTTGGATCGGGTTACATTTATTGCGCCGTTTCCTGAAGGCACGACGGACAAGCAGCGCACTTACACCATCAATTTTAATCTCAAAGCTAAACGGATGCTTGAATGAAAAATAATAATCTCCACCTTTTGAAAATTTATTTGCCGATTTTTCTTGTCGTAATCGCCGCCGATTTTGCGCGCGGCCAGAATGAAATAAACATCGAGCAAAACATCACCGTCATGGGACTGATGAAACCGGTTCCCGTCGCACTCGACGGTTTCAGCGGCGAAGTTGCAAGCGTTCTTAAATTTGATCTTTACGTTCAAGGTTTTAGTTTTGTCAGCGACGACGCGGCGCAATACATCATCAACGGAAGCAATTCCGATCGTGTTCAAGGCCGCGTGATTGATCGTTTTGCCAAAAGCACAATTCTTTCGCGCAGCTACATCGGCGCAAATTTGCGTCGGCAAGCTCATGCGTTTGCCGACGACATCGTTTTGGCCATTACGGGAAAAAAGGGAATTGCCCAGACGAAAATTACGTTTAAGGCGCGCAGTGAGATTTATGTCGCTGATTTTGACGGCCACAATTATCAGGCCGTTACGCATGACAGCGCCATTGTCGCTGCGCCCGCGTGGGCACCAGGCAAGCTCGCGCTTTATTACACGTCCTACAAGCTCGGCAATCCGGACATTTTTTATCACGATCTCCGTACCGGCCAGCGCCAGCTTATCGCGGGTTATTCCGGCTTGAATACGAGCGCGGCGGTTTCACCGGACGGCCTGAAAGTGGCGATGATTTTGAGTAAAGACGGCAGTCCAAACGTTTATGTTTGCAATGCCGACGGTTCGGATTTGAAACGTTTGACGACGACGAGCGAGGATTCCTCGCCTTGCTGGTCGCCGGACGGTCAATGGATTTGTTTCGCGACAAAAATCAATGAACGGCGCATATTGGCCAAAGTATCTGCAAGCGGCGGAGAGGTTCAGCGCATTTCGACTGCCGGCGTTTCAAATCCTACCGAGCCGGATTGGTCGCCGGACGGCAAATGGATTGCCTTCACGTCGCAGATGGGCGAGTTTGACATTTGCGTCGTGCCCGCCGACGGCGGCGACGCAACGACATTGGTGCGCGGCGAAGACCCGTCGTGGTCGCCGAATTCGCGGACGCTGATTTTCACCCGTGAAACGAACTATCAACATGCACTATCTGTGCTTGACGCGCCGACAAAACAAGTCAAGGATATTCCCCGAATTTTGGAAAATGATTCGCAACCGGCATGGGCAAAATAAATTTTACAAATTTTAACAAACGAAAAATTATGAAAACGACAAAATGGATTTACACACTGGCCTTCGCACTGGTCGTCACACTCGCCGCGACCGGATGCCACACCCACAAACCCGTCGGCGTCACACAACTGCCAGGCGAATCCGCGCCTACAGTTCCAGATCAAACCAGTCAAAACACGCTGCCGCCCGGAAACCAATTGTCGCAGTCAGAGCAAGTGCAACCCGGCAGTCTGGCAACAGAAAATCTGGCTGAATTTGAAGGGATGATTGAAGACACGAACGCGCTGGCTGCCAACACGATTCATTTCCCGTTCGACAGCTCGGTGATTAGGAAAAGTGAAAAAACGAATCTTGAGGCTGTTGCCACTGCGTTGGGTGCTGACACAAATTTGAAACTGCTCATCGAAGGTAATTGCGATGAGCGCGGCACGGAGGAATATAATCGCGCCCTCGGCGAACGGCGCGCGCTGGCAGCACGCGAAGCGCTGGCCAAACTGGGCGTTGATCCGTCGCGCGTCCGCACCATCAGCTATGGCGAGGACCGTCCGGTTGATCCCGGCCACGATGAATCCGCGTGGCAGAAAAATCGCCGGGACGATTTCGTGCTGTTGCATCCGAAGATGTGATTGCCGGATTTGCGACCCAAACCCGAGAGGCCGCGCGCGTTCGCGGCCTTCTTTTTTTGGCGCTTTACTAATAAAGCGTGCGGGTTTATGATTGAGAGGCTAGGTAAAATATTATGAATGTCATGTTTGCATGGGGCATAGGTGCCACAGAAATTATAATTATTGTTGCCGCAGTTTTGATTTTGTTCGGCGCGAAAAGAATTCCCGAATTCATGAAGGGATTGGGTACTGGCGTCAAGGAATTCAAAAAGGCGACGCGCGAAGTCACCGAAGAAATTCATAATGCGGCGGAAGAAAAACCGGCGCAAAAATCGGTGACGAACGGCCAGTCGCAGCCCGCGCAAACCATCTCGCAATCTTCCAATCCGCCGAAGGCTTGAGCCTCGGCTTCTCGCATGGCGGGCGATCAAGAACCGGAACGCCTCGATCAAACGCCCGAAGGCGGCCCGGTAAAAACCTTTCTCGAACATCTCGAAGATTTTCGGTGGGTGCTCATCAAAAGCCTCGTCGCGTTCGCCGTTGCCATGCTGCTTTGCCTTACCGCTGGAAATCACGTTGTCAAAATCATCAAATGGCCACTGACGCGCGCCCGGGTTCATTACGCCGGGACCAATCAAATTGCCGTCGTCAGCTACGGCACAAATCGTCTCGGCAATTTCCAGCTCACGCCGGAACAGCAACAATCGCTGAACCTTGGCACGAACCGTTTTGTCGCCGTTCAAATCGAACCGCTCAAGCTCGGCACAAATCAAGTGCTCGGCTGGCGGGTGGATTCGGACGCAAATGCGATTGACGAGGCGCAACGGCTGCACATTGATTTAATCAACCTGAGTCCGGCGGGCGGATTTTTCGTCGCCTTTCAAGTCGCGTTTTACGGTGGCATGGTTCTGGCCGCGCCGTTCATTTTTTATTTTGTCACATCATTCGTTTTTCCAGCGTTGAAGATGCATGAACAAAAATACGTTTATCGCGGATTGATTTTCGGTGGCGGACTTTTTCTTCTCGGCATTTCGTTTTGTTATTTCATTTTGATGCCCGTCGCACTGGCCGCGTCGCAAATATATTCGAACTGGCTCGGCTTCGGCGCGCTGCAATGGCGCGCGGAGGATTACATCAGCTTCGTCTGCAAATTCATGCTCGGCATGGGACTGGGCTTCGAATTGCCCGTTGTGATTCTCACGCTGGTGAAAATCGGTGTGCTTGACTATCACATGCTCTCGAAAGCGCGCCGTTATATGATTATCATCAATCTGATTCTTGGTGCGGTGCTCACGACGCCCGAAGTCATCACGCAACTCGTCATGTTTGTGCCGCTGCAATTCCTATATGAAGTGACGGTTTGGATTGCGTGGTATTGGGATCGGCAGGAGAATAAACGCGCACGCGCGTTGTAAAACTACTTTACAACCGGTCAAATGCGCGTAAGCTTCGATTGTCAACTTTAAGAACGTATGCGTAAAACGATATCTCTTCTGGGCGTGGCATTGCTCGCGGGTTTGCTCGTTTCCGGTTGCGCCGGGCCGGAACAAAAATTTGGGCGCGGGCTAAATAACACTTTCGAAGTCGTCCGCATGGGCGAACTCCGCCGCTCCGTTGAGCAGACCGCCATTTTTGATTCTCCAGACGCCGCTTATACCACTGGTTTCATTGTCGGTCTTGACCGCTCGCTCGTTCGCGCCGGAGCCGGCATTTATGACATTGTAACATTTCCGATTCCGCCTTATGATCAGCCGCCGTTGCCGCGCTATCTTGCACCCGAACCCGTTTATCCTGATAATTACAAACCTAATGTAGTGTCAGACCCGATGTTTGACACCGACACTTACATTGGATTCAGTGGCGGCGACATCGCGCCATTTATTCCCGGCAGCCGCTTTAATATTTTCGACAATTGAACTGCCGGCGAAATTTTTCTTTGCACGCGCCAATAAATTCCTGTTGGCGCGTTTTCGTTTTGTAAAATGCGGATGCGCCTCGAAAAAAAATCGCACTGCAAAGTCAATCTACTGCTGAACATTCTCGGCAAACGTGATGACGGCTTCCACGAACTGGAAACCATCATGCAGCCAATCAATCTTTGCGACGAATTAAGTTTCGAACCTGGCGGAAACGCCGTTCACCTTTCCTGCGACAATGCAAATTTGCCCGCCGATTCGCGCAATCTTGTCCACCGCGCGGCGTTCAAATTTTTGGAAGCGGCGAAAATCCGCGACGGCGTAAGAATTCATTTGGAGAAAAAAATTCCGCTGGCCGCCGGACTCGGCGGCGGCAGCGGGAACGCGGCAACGACACTGCTTGCATTAAACGAACTCTTCGGCCAGCCGATTTCAAACGCAAAACTGCAAGAGCTTGCCGCGTCGCTCGGCTCGGACATTCCATTCTTTCTTCAAAACCAACCGGCGCTTGCGACTGGCCGCGGCGAAAAAATTCAGCCGCTCGGTTTTTTCGCGGTGTTCCGCGACAAGGTGTTTTTGCTTATTCATCCGGGATTCGGAATTTCGACACCATGGGTTTATCAAAACCTCGCCCGTTTCCGGGCGGCATTGAACGGCCAGCCGGACCGCGCTCGAAAACTCATTTCACTTTTACAAACCTCCGATTTAAAAACTTCCGCCGGCGAATTTTACAATTCTCTCGAAGTGCCAGCGTTTGAAAAATATCCGGCACTGGCGCTGTTTCAGGAATTTCTGCGCGCAAACGGCGCGTTAGCCGCGCTCATGTCAGGCAGCGGCTCGACAACGTTTGCCATTGCGGAAAATGTAAATGCCGCTGAAGCTCTCGCTGAGAAATTCAAATCGAAATTCGGACAAAATTGTTGGATAGCCATGGTGTCCCCGGCGAAATTTCCATAAATCACAAGTAAGGTGAAAATAATCGCGCTGTGGCGTCGCGCAATTTTGTCGGCAACGACCGGCCATCTGCTTCGGTCAAAGTCACTTCCCGCGCAGCGGAAATTTTTTCCTCGATGACCCTTTCCATTTCCTGCGCACATTTGCGCCCGTAACACTCGACGTTCAACTCAAAGTTTAGCCGCAGACTTCGCGCGTCCCAGTTGGCCGAGCCAAGTAAAACCCAGTGACCGTCCACGATCATCAGCTTCGAGTGGTCGAACGGCGGCGGCGTAAGCCAGATGTGGCAGCCGCGTTCCAATACCTGCCACCACATCGCGCGCGATGCCCAATGCACGAATGGTAGATTATTTTTCGCAGTCAAAATAATGTCCACGCGTACACCGCGCAACGCGGCGAGATTGAGCGCAGTGACAAGCGCATTGTCCGGCAAAAAATACGGAGTTAAGATTTTTACGAAAGTCTGTGCCTCGGCGAGCGCGGCGAGCAGCGTCAATCGTAATTTGTCGTAATCGGCGTCCGGCCCGTCGGTGATGACCCGTGAAATAACATCGCCGGATTCCTTTACTTCGGGAAACCAGATTTTGCCATCGAGAATTTCGCTTGTGGCAAAAGTCCAATCGTTCGCAAACGCCTCCTGTAGTTTTGTCACCAGTGGACCTTCAATACAAAAGTGTAAATCTTGAACAGGACTTTTTGGCCTGTCGGCGAGCACGTTACCGTGCCGGATGTTCATGCCGCCGGTGAATGCGGTCTGGCCATCGACGACGAGGATTTTTCGATGGTTGCGAAGGTTGATGGTCGCCACGCGCCATGGTGTGAAAATGGACGCGGGCAAAAATTTTGCGAACGGAATCTGCGCGTGCCGCAATTTGTAAGTGATGGGCGGCCACGAGTAGCGTGTGCCAGCAGCGTCAATCAAGACGCGCACTTCGACGCGGCGTTCGATCGCGGCTTTGAGTGCAGTGACAAATTTTTCCCCGCTTTTGTCGTTGTCAAAAATGTAAGTTGTGAGCGAAATCGTCGTTTTTGCAGCTTCAATCGCGGCGAGCATTGCGGGAAATGCTTCATCGCCATTGACGAGCGGCTGGATTTTATTCCCGGGTGTGAGTGGTTGTGCGACGACGCGACCGACGACGCGCGCGAGCATTTTCAAATGTTCCGCACCGGCGGGTTGAGGTTCGCCAAGATTTTCGGGAATCGGTCGACTGAAAGTTTTATTAACACCGAGTTGGATGGCTCGCCGGCGGATGCGGTTGACGCCCAGCACAAGATAAAGAATTGGGCCGAACAAGGGCATGAGCCAGACGACGCCGATCCAGATGGTCGCGGCGCGCACATCGCGTTTGTGGAGCAGGGCATGAATCGAGGCAAACAGCGCTGCCAGAAAATCAAAGCCCGCAGCCAAGTGCGGCCAGAACTGGGAAAGTTGGTCAAGCCAGTTCATGCGCGGTTAGTTTCAGCAAAAAATTCGTTGTAAGCAAGTGCGCGGAGAATTTTTAACGAATTGGCGACCCTATCGGGAATCGAACCCGAGCTACCGCCGTGAAAGGGCAGTGTCCTAACCGCTAGACCATAGGGTCGTCGAGTTCACCAATATAATTTTTCGCGGTGCCCTGTCACGCAAATTGTTTGCCTCAACCCGTCGCTTGCCCTAAGTTATGCTGAATTTCGTATGAAAATTTTTATTGACGGCAAATTTTACAGCGAGCGCGACGCGAAAATTTCCGTGTTCGACCACGGGCTGCTTTACGGCGACGGAATTTTTGAAGGCATCCGCGCCTACAACGGTCGCGTGTTCAAATTGAAGGAACACATTGACCGGCTGTTTTGTTCCGCGAAGGCGATCTTGCTGGATATTCCTTTGTCGCATTCGGCCTTGATGAAAGCCACTGTCGCCACCATCCGCGCGAACAAATTGCGCGACGGCTACATCCGTCTCGTCGTGACGCGCGGCGTGGGCACGCTCGGATTGAATCCGCGCAGTTGCAAAAAACCTTCCGTGATAATTATCGCCGGAAAAATTCAAGTTTATCCGCCCGCACTCTACGCGCGCGGCATGGACATCGTGACCGTGCCGACGACGCGCAATCTGCACAGCGCGCTCAACCCTGCGATCAAGTCGCTGAATTATCTCAACAACATTCTCGCGAAGATCGAGGCGAACAACGCGGGCGTCGAGGAAGCGGTGATGTTGAACGGCGAAGGCTTTGTGGCCGAATGCACAGCGGACAATCTGTTCATTATCAAGAACGGCGAGCTGTTCACGCCGCCGCTTTCGGCGGGCGCGCTTTACGGCATCACGCGCGCGACGGTGATTGAACTGGCGCAGGTCGCCGGCCTGAAAGTTTCCGAGCCGAACCTGACGCGCTACGATCTGTTCAACGCGGACGAATGTTTTCTGACCGGCACAGGCGCGGAACTGATTCCGGTGGTGAAGATTGACGGTCGCGTCATCGGCGGCGGCAAGCCGGGCGCGCTCACGCGCAAGCTCGTGGCCGATTACCGCGCCTTGACGAAAGTCTCCGGCGAGCCGATTTGAATTGCGTTAAATCGTTGAAACGTTGCATCGTGAATTGTGTTATAGTTTGTCCGATGTAACGATGTAACGATCTAACGATTCACGATTTAACAATTTATGCAGTGTTCCATTTGCAAAGAAAAACCAGCCACCGTGCATCTGACCCAGATCGTCGGTGACAAGATGCAGAAGCTGGATTTGTGCGAGGATTGCGCCAAGACCAAGGGCGTCAATGACCCGTCGGGCTTTGCGCTGGCGGACGTCATGCTCGGCCTCGGCGCGGCACAGGAAGTCGAGCAGGCGGTCGGCACGGATCTGAAATGCCCGCGCTGCGGTTTTTCGCAGGCGGATTTCAAGAAGTCCGGCCGGCTCGGCTGCCCGGAATGTTACAAGACGTTCGCTGAAGGCCTGGGCGGCCTGCTCAAGACGATGCACAAGGGCACGCGGCACACGGGCAAGGCGCCGGAAGCGTTGCGCGCGGCGCGGGAAAATTCCGACCGGCTCAAGACGTTGCAGAAAAAATTGAACAAGGCGATTGAATCGGAAAATTTCGAGGAAGCGGCACAGTTGCGGGATGAACTAAAAAAAATAAACGAGCGTCCGGCGACGCCGACGAATCTGACTCGATGAAAGACCTGCACGAATTTCTGGTTTCTCCCGCCGAAACCGCGCGGCGTCACGGACCGCACGACCGCATCGTGATGTCGAGCCGCGTGCGGCTGGCGCGCAATCTGAATGATGCGGCGTTTCCCGGCTGGGCGAAAAAGCCGGAGCGCGTGAAAATTTTGGAGACGATCCGTCCCGCCGTCGAAAGTTTGCCGGCAATGCGTGATTCATTTTCCGAGGCGATGGACAATCTTGGTGCGCTCGACAAACAGATTCTCGTCGAGCGGCATCTTATCAGCCGCGAGCACGCCGCGAAAAGTTCCGGCAGCGGCCTCGTCTTGAACCGCGAGGAAACTTTTTCCGTGATGATCAACGAAGAAGATCATCTGCGGATGCAGGCGTTGCGACCGGGCTTGCAATTGAAACAGGCATGGAGCGCGATTGACCATCTGGATTCCGAATTGGAAAAAAAACTGGATTATGCTTTCGACGGCGACCTCGGCTACCTGACCGCATGCCCAACGAATCTCGGCACAGGCATCCGCGTCAGCGCGATGCTGCATCTGCCCGGGCTCGTTCTCGGCGAGCAGATCAATCCCATCATCCAATCCGTCAACAAACTCGGCCTCGCGGTGCGCGGACTTTACGGCGAAGGCACGGAAGCGCTCGGCAATGTTTTTCAGGTATCGAACCAGATGACGCTGGGCGAAAATGAAACGATGATTGTCGAGCGGCTGGAAAAAGTTTTGTCACAGATCATCGAGCACGAGGAAAACGCGCGAAAAAAACTTTTGGAAGATAAACCGAAGACGGTTTTCAACCATATCGGGCGCGCCTACGGAATCCTGGCGAACGCGCACAGCATTTCGTCGAAGGAGACGATGAACCTGCTCTCGCTCATGCGGCTGGGCGTGGACATGGGCTTGTTTCCGGGCGCGGAACGGTCGCTGGTGGACGAGTTGTTTTTGACGACGCAGCCGGCGCACTTGCAGAAAAAACTTTCGGACAAATTGTCCGCCGAGGAACGCGATTTGATCCGCGCCGACATGGTGCGCGAACGATTGAAGAACGTGAACCGGCCAATTGTCAAGCCGCCGCCGAACACGGCGAATTAAATTCTACTAAAGATTTCAAAATAAAGCGCGAACATCTTCGCGAGTAAGAACTCGGTAAGTCCAATAGTTGCCTAAAAAACATAAGACAGCAATTGTTACTGACCAACTTTTTGGCATATCGTCGTGAAAAAAGTTTTCAGCGGGCAGCAAAAATGGTAAATAATCATCCAAGCCAGGGAGAAAAATCCCATCCAAGTCAAAACTAAAGCACAAGTGCGCCATCCAGACGAACATCTTCGCAATCCTCTGGAAATCCACAAGCACACGATTCCAGGCTGGAACAGATATACTATTTTGAATGGAACGGTTGAGTATAAAAGAAGAGCCACACCGCCCAATAGTTGAAGCATTGAAACAACGCCACCGAAAAAGAAAATGTATGAGACGACTGACAGAGCCAATGGAATTTTAATTGGTGCTTCGCATTCATTGCTCGGCGTATCGTTTTGAAAGTTTTCGTCAAACGGCGTGCCACACTCTTTGCAATGTGTAGCATCTTCATCGTTTTCTCGTCCGCAATATTTGCAAGGTTTCATAGACACACCTAATTTTATTTTCACTTTGCACCCAAGAAAATTCTCTATCAAGCGGAATTCGTTTGAACAACGACTCACCCAAACAAGTCCATCTGCGGCGGCGGGGCGAGATTTTGCAGTTTGCCGCGTTGGCGGGTTTGCGGGCGCACATTGCCTTCCGGCGTGAGTTCGGATTCTTCGAGATTGCCCAAAATCTCTTTCGCACGTTCCAAGACTTCTTTTGGAACTCCGGCCAGTCGCGCCACCTGGATGCCGTAACTTTTGTCCGTGCCGCCTTCGACGATTTTCCGGAGAAAAACGATCTGCTCGCGCCACTCGCGCACGGCGACGTTGAAATTTTTCAATCGCGGCAATCGCGCCGCGAGTTCCGTCAATTCGTGATAGTGCGTGGCGAACAATGTTTTCGCGCCGACGGCATTGTGCAAATGTTCAACGATGCTCCATGCGAGGCTCAGGCCGTCGAACGTGCTGGTGCCGCGGCCGATTTCGTCCAGCACAATCAAGCTGCGCGGCGTGGCGTTGTTCAGAATGTTGGCCGTCTCGCACATTTCAACCATGAATGTGCTTTGGCCGCGCGCCAAATCATCACTCGCGCCGATGCGCGTGAAAATGCGATCAACGAGATCCATGCGCGCCTCCGCCGCCGGAACAAAACTGCCCGTGTGCGCGAGCAAAACGATGAGCGCCACCTGCCGGATGTAAGTGGATTTGCCCGCCATGTTCGGCCCGGTGATAAGCGCAATTTGCGTTTCATGATTGAGTTGAGTGTCATTGGGTACGAAACGTTCGTCACTCAAATTTTGTTCGAGCACTGGATGCCGCCCGTCGCGGATTTGTAGCACGCCTTCATCGCGGATTTGCGGGCGACAATAATTGTGCAGCCGCGCAGTTTCAGCAAACGAAGCCAGAACATCGAGTTGCGCGAGCGCGGCGGCAGTTTGTTGCATTTCTTTCAACTGGCCGAGCACGGTTTCGCGCACGCGCTGGAAAATTTCGTATTCCAGTTTCACGCTGCGCTCTTCCGCGCCGAGAATTTTGCCCTCCATTTCCTTCAATGCCGGCGTGATGAAACGCTCGCCGTTCGCGATGGTCTGCTTGCGATGATAATGCGCGGGAACTTTGTCGAGATTCGCCTTGGTAACTTCGATATAATAGCCGAAAACAGAATTGAACCTGACTTTCAGTGACGATATTCCGGTCGTCTCAATTTCTTGCTGCTGCAATTTTGCGATCCAATCCTTGCCGCCGCGTTGGGCGGTGCGAAGTTCATCAAGCGCGGAGTCAAATCCGTCGCGGATCATGCCGCCTTCTTTGATCGGCAGCGGCGGCTCATCCACGATGGCGCGCGAAATCAAATCCACCAATTCGGGCGATTCAGAAAGTTCAGAATTTAATTTTGTGACGAGCGAAAATTCATTATGAGTCTCTCCCTTAAGCAGCGACGAATCGGAATTTGATTTTTCTAATTGCAAAAGAATCTCTTTTAAAGCGGGGATTTGTTCGAGCGCCAGTCGCAACGCGGCCAAATCGCGCGCGTTGCCGCTGCCAGAACTCAGGCGACCCAGCGTGCGTTCGAGGTCACGCACGTTCGCAAGCTGCTGGCAAAACGCGTCAAGACCAAAAGAATTTTCGATGAATGTTTGCACGGCGTCCTGTCGTCGGCGGATTGGTTCAACAGTCGAGAGAGGTTGCGAAAGCCAGTTGCGCAACAAACGCGCGCCCATTGGCGTCACGATTTTGTTGAGCGCGCCGTAAAGCGAGGCGTTGCGCGGAGCGTCATGGTGCTGCGACTCGAGAATTTCCAGATGCCGCAGCGTCGTGTAATCAAGCGTGAGAAAATCGTTACGGTGATAAAATGAAAGCCGCGTGAGATTTTTGACGTCGCGACGCAAATGCTGCGTCAAATAATGCAGCGCGCCGCCGCACGCGCCAATTGCGGCGGATTTATCTTTCAGGCCAAAACCGTCAAGCGACGCGATTTTGAAATGGTCACGTATCGTGAATACGGCCGTTTCCGGCGCAAAAACCCAGTCGTCGTGGCCGTTCAAAATTTTGAATGAATTTTGCAACGCATCGCGAATGGAAATTTTTTCGGCGGGAAAAATAATTTCCGCCGGGCGCAGACGTTCGAGTTCTGCGAGCAACGCAATTTCACTTTCGACTTCGGTCGTGATGAAATCGCCGGTCGTCAAATCCACAAATGCGAGGCCGAATTTTTTTTCCGACGGATAAATGGACGCCAAAAAATTATTTCGCTCCGCGGCAAGCAACCGTTCATCAAAATGCGTGCCCGGCGAAAGAATCTGCGTGACCTCGCGTTTGACGAGTTGGCCGGGACGCGCGTCCTCGAGCTGCTCGCACATGGCGACCTTGCGTCCGGCGCGTAAAATTTTTCCGATGTAACCGTTCGCAGCGTGAAACGGCAACCCGCACATCGGCACGCCGTGGCGCGCGGTCAAAGCGAGGTTTAAAATTTGCGCGCCGAACTGCGCGTCCTCAAAAAACATTTCGTAAAAATCGCCGAGCCGGAAAAGCAAAAGCGCGTCCTTGGGGAGTTCGCCTTTAATGCGGCGATACTGCGCCATCATGGGAGTGAGTTGCGTTTCAGCGGACATGCGGCAGGAAAGTTACGCGGGAAATTTCACAAGGTCGAAACGAAATTGCTCACAGGCGACTGTTAAAATCACCGCGCGTCCGGTTCAATGTGAAGTTCGCCCGCGCGTTCAAGGCGCAGCAGTTCCGCGCTGTAACCCTTGCGAAAATTCGGATATTTGAACTGATAGCCGAGTTCCATTTTCAGTTTGCGGTTGGAAACGCGCTTGTTGGTCGCGCCGCGTTTCCGGTTTTCACCGGAGCTTTCCGGTTCGAACGGCGGAGGATATTTGCCAACTGATCCTGCGAGCCACTGGAAAAAATTCATTTGTGTGACCGGCTCATCGTCCACGGCGTTATAAATTTCCCCCGCGCGACCGTTTTTCAACGCGGCGATGATGCAGCCAATGACATCGTCGCGGTGAATCATATTTAGAAAACGCGCGCCGTCGCCTTCGATACGCGCTTCGTTTTTCAGAAATTGTTTGAACGCATATCCGCGATCCGGCCCGTAAATTCCGGCCACGCGCAAAATCATGGCTGGAATTTTTTTCTGCTTGGCGGCTTCAATCAAAAGTTTTTCCGTTTCGAGCAAGATTTTCGACGTTTCCGCCGTCGGTTCGGTTGGGCTTGATTCCTTGATATGTGAGCCGTCGGTCTGCGCGTAAACGCTGGTGCTGCTCGTATAAAGAAATTTCTTGGGCGGTGAACCGGAAAGCCATTCGACTATATTTTTTGTGCCTTCAAAATAAGTTCGCCGATAGTTTTCCGCGCCGCCGCCGCTCGTTGCAATACAATTCACGACCCAATCAAAATCGTGCGGCAATTTTTCCAATTCATCCGGCTTCGTCACGTCGCCAAAAAGCGGCTGGATTCCGGCGGCTTTCAATTCGTTTTGCGTCGCCGGATTGCGCCGCAAGCCGGAAACTTCGTGGCCGAGACGGATGAGTTCCGCGCCAAGCGGCAAACCGACGTAACCGCAGCCGACAATCAACACGCGCATGTCGGAATGATAGACCTTTGCGTAATGTGGCGCACGGTCAATCCATCACCGCCGCGAAGCGCAGGCCGCGCGTGCTGACGCGAAGTTGCTTGAAACCGAATTCTTCCATGACGGTTTCATAAATCACGACGCCCGTGAGAATAACGTCCGCGCGCAATTTCGGCAGTCCGGGGATTTCCTTGCGCTCGGCCAGTGGCAGGCTCCATAAATTTTTCCGGTGTGTTGTGATCTGTTCCAAACTCAAGCGCGTCGCTTCGATGCGCTCGCGGTCAAAGCGATCCAGTTTTTTTTCCATGCGCGCGAGAATGCTCGTCGTGCCGCCCGTGCCGACGAGCTGGATTTCTCCGGAACGATTTTCGCGGCGCAAGGCAGGTTCAAGTTTCGGGCGGACTTCATTTTGCAGAAAAATTTTCAGCCAGTCGCGGCATGCGGTGAATTCACCGCGCGCGGGCGGATCACTGGGCGGAAATTTCTCGAGCAAACGCACCGTGCCGAGCGGAAAACTTTTGGCAAAATGTTTTTGTTCGCCCCGCCCCAAAATGAATTCTGTGCTGCCGCCGCCAACGT
>JBEKZT010000189.1:0-6152 GCA_049509595.1 Verrucomicrobiota bacterium | reverse complement strand
CGTCTTCTTCCTCAAAGCTAATGCTCATGCCGTCGCGCGTGATGAGCACGACTTTGTCCTTGCCGGTCGTGAGCTTTACTTCGATCAGGTTGTCACCTTGGTCAATGCCGATGGCGATGATGCCGCCTTTGCGGACGTTCGCGAAATCGGCGAGCGCAGTTTTTTTCACAGTGCCTTGTTTCGTCGCGAAGAAAACATAACCTTCTTGTTCCCAGGTGATGTCTTCCTTGTCCGAATTTGTCTTTGAAAGAACACGGATGAGCGCGGCGACATTTTCGCCCGCTTTCAATTCCAAAAGATTTGCGATGCTGCGGCCTTTCGCGGCACGTCCCATGTCGGGAATTTCGTGGACACGTTCGACATAGACGCGGCCGGTGTTCGTGAAGAACATCAGGTAATCATGCGTGCTCGCCGTGAAAAGATGCTCGATGAAATCCTTGTCCTCGTCGGTCGCAGCTTCGCGCGTGGTCATGCCGATGACGCCCTTGCCGCCGCGCCGTTGCGAGCGGTAGCTGGAAACGTTCGTGCGCTTGATGAGGCCGTTGTGCGTGAGCGTAATGATGACGCCTTCGTTCGTGATCAAATCCTCGATGGCGATCTCGCCTTCGTCCGGCACGATCTGGCTCTTGCGCGGCGTGGCGTATTTTTCTTTGATGACCTTCAGCTCATTTTTGATGATGGTCATCACGCGCGATTCCTTCGACAAAATGTCGAGCAAGTCCTTGATGCGTTCGATCAATTCCTTGTATTCGCCCTCGACCTTGTCAATTTCCAACGCGGTCAATTGATACAAACGCAATTCAAGAATCGCGTACACCTGCCGCTCGGTCAAAGCGTAACGGCCAGCATCAAGGCGCGTTTCGCTGCGGATCAAAATTCCCCAACGCTCAACCTGTTTCTGCGTCCACTCGAACGCGAGCAATTTCACACGCGCTTCCTCGCGCGTCTTGGATTTGCGGATGATGGCGATGAATTCGTCGAGATTCGCCAGCGCGATGAGATAACCTTCGAGCAATTCCGCGCGTTCCTCGGCTTTCTTCAATTCAAAGCGCGTGCGGCGCAAAACGACTTCGCGGCGATGCTCGATGTAGCACTGGATCATTTCCTTGAGCGTGAGCGTCTTCGGCTTGCCGTGGTCAATCGCGAGCGCGTTGACGCTGAACGACACCTCCAGCTGCGTGTGCTTGTAAAGATTGGCGATGACGACCTTGGGATTGCCGTCGCGTTTGAGTTCCATCACGAGCCGCGTGTTCTCGTCCGACTCGTTGCGCATCGCGGAGATTTCCGTGATGATTTTTTCGTTCACCAGCTCAGCGATTTTTTCCTCGAGCGCCGCGCGGTTGACATTGAACGGAATTTCCGTGACGACAAGCTGCTCGCGGTTGCCCTTCAATTCCTCTGAGCCGACACGTCCGCGCAATTTCACGCTGCCCTTGCCGGTTGTGAAATAATTTTTGATGCCCTCGACGCCGCAAATCATTCCGCCCGTCGGAAAGTCCGGGCCTTTGATGAATTTCATCAACTGCGCGATGCTGATCTCGGGGTTGTCAATCTGCGCGCAGATGCCGTCAATGACTTCGCCGAGATTATGCGGCGGCATATTCGTGGCCATGCCGACGGCGATGCCCGTGCCGCCGTTGACGAGCAGGTTCGGAAACGCCGCCGGAAAAACCGTCGGTTCGGTCATGCGTTCGTCGTAGTTCGGGACGAAATCAACCGTCTCCCGATCCATGTCCTGCATCAGCGCCGCGCCGAGATGCGTCAGCCGCGCCTCGGTGTAACGCATCGCTGCGGGCGGATCGTCTTCGATCGAACCGAAGTTGCCCCGGCTGCGCCATGTGGACGAGCGTCGGATAAATCACCGCTTCGCCGTGCGGATGGTAATTGCCTGAAGTATCGCCGCAGATTTTCGCGCATTTGTAAGGTTTGCGTCCGGGAAACAGCGATAACTCGTGCATCGCGTAAAGAATGCGGCGCTGCGAAGGTTTCAGCCCGTCGCGCACATCCGGCAACGCGCGTGAAATAATCACGGACATGGAATAATCGAGGAACGAATTTTTGATTTCGTCCGCGACATTGATCTTCGCGATTTTTTCGTTCGCGGCAAACAACGGCGTGTTGCCTACCGGCAAAGCATTCGGGTCTTTGGGATCAGCCATAAAAATTTCAGAGCTAAAAAATTAGACGTCCAGATTGCGCACGTTCAAGGCGTTGTCCTCGATGAATTGGCGGCGCGGCTCAACTTCCTCGCCCATAAGCCGCGAGAACATTTCCTCGGCTTCGACGGCGTCGGTCAAATCAATCCGCAACAACTTGCGCACGACCGGATTCATCGTCGTCTCAAAAAGTTCCTTCGCATCCATTTCGCCAAGACCCTTGAAGCGCGTCATCTGGATGCCTTTTTTGCCGACGGCCTTCACGCTGTTCAAAATCTCCGGGATCGAAAACAGCGGCGTCACGGTCGCCTTGTCGCCTTCGCCCTCGATCAATTCATACAACGGCTTGTCCTGCGCGGCGTAATGATCCACGGCCAGCCCTTTCTTGGAAAGTTTGCCGAGCAGATCGGCGATGACCTTGCTCTCAAGGTGCAAATCCGCCTCGACTGCGCGGCGCGTCTGGTTTTTCGGCTTGTCGGATTTTTCCTTCGCCTCGGCGTCGTAAAGATCGGAATTCTTGTCCTTGAACTTCTGCACGTCGTCGAGATCGTCAAAATAATGAACGGTCTCGTCGTTGCCTTCGCGGACTTTGATGATGAAAACCGGAAAAGTTCCCTTCTTGCTGCGCTTCTCGACGTAATCGCCAAAATCCCCGCCCTGACGACGGATGAACGTTGCGTATTTGTCGAGCGATTCGAGCAGCGTCAGAATTTCTTCGAGCTGCTTCGGCGCAAGTTCACGTCCGTCCGCCAGATTTTTCAACTTCACTTCCTCCGTGCCGTTTTGCAGCAGGATGCGGTTGAGTTGCACGTCGTCGTCAATGTAATCGGTCTTCTTTTTGCGCGTGATGCTGTAAAGCGGCGGCTGCGCGATGTAGACGTAACCATCCTTGATGAGCTTCGGCATCTGCCGGTAAAAAAACGTGAGCAACAACGTGCGGATGTGCGAGCCGTCCACGTCCGCGTCGGTCATGATGATGATTTTGTGATAACGCAGCTTCGCGATGTCAAACGCGCCTTCGCCCTCGCCGTCGCCGATGCCCGTGCCGATGGCCGTGATCATCGTGCGGATTTCGTTATTCTGCAAAACTTTGTCGAGCCGCGCTTTTTCGACGTTAATCAATTTGCCGCGAATCGGCAGAATCGCCTGAAATTTTCTATCGCGTCCTTGCTTGGCCGAGCCACCTGCGGAATCACCCTCGACGATATAAAGTTCTGTGTTGACCGGATCACGATCGGAGCAATCCGCCAGTTTCCCCGGCAAACCACCACCAGTGAGCGCAGATTTGCGAACGGCTTCGCGCGCTTTACGCGCGGCCTCGCGTGCGCGCGCGGCGTTGAGACTTTTATCAATGATGCGTTTTGCGACTGGCGGATTCGCGTCGAAATAACTCATCAATCCTTCGTAGCTCACCGAGCCGACGATTTTTTCCACTTCCGGCGAAAGCAATTTCACCTTCGTCTGCGATTCAAATTTCGGATCGCTGTGCTTCACGGAAATCACCGCCGTCAAACCTTCGCGCACGTCGTCGCCGGTGATTTGCGGGTCTTTTTCCTTCAGCAACTCGTTTGACTTCGCGTATTGATTGATCGCGCGCGTGACCGCGCTGCGAAAGCCGCTCAAATGTGCGCCGCCGTCTGGATTGAAAACCGTGTTCGTGTAACAAAGCACCTGCTCGCTGTAACTGTCGTTGTATTGCAGCACAACTTCGACATGGACTTCGATTTCTTTATCGTCCAGCTTTTCCTTTGTCTCCTTGTTGAACGAAATCGGCTTCGGATGCAACGGCTCTTTGCTCTTGTTGAGTTGCCGGACAAATTGCTCCACGCCGTCGCGATAAAAAAAGACTTCCGGTTTCATGTCCGGCTGGCGCTCGTCCAGAAAAGTGATCTCCAGACCCGAATTCAAAAACGCCAGCTCGCGCAAACGCTGCGAAATAATCGCCGCCTTGAACTCAATCGTATCACGGAAAATTTCCGGGTCCGGCTTGAACGTGATGAGCGTGCCGGTGCTTTTCGTTTTGCCAATGACGTGGAGTTTTTGAACCGTCTTGCCGCGCTCAAATTCCATTTGATGCACTTCGCCGTCGCGCGAGACCTCGACCTCGAACCATTCTGAAACCGCGTTCACACATTTCGCGCCGACGCCGTGCGTGCCGCCGGAAAATTTATATCCGCCCTGACCATATTTTCCGCCGGAATGCAGCGTCGTCAAAACCATCTCGACACCGGGAATTTTATACTGCGGATGGATGTCCACCGGAATCCCGCGTCCGTTGTCGCGAACCGAAAGCGAACCGTCCATGTGGATCGTCACTTCAATCTTGTCGCAATGGCCGGCCAGATGTTCGTCCACGGAATTATCCAAAACTTCGCTTACACAATGGTGCAGCGCGCGCTCGTCCGTGCCGCCGATATACATACCGGGTTTCTTGCGCACGGCTTCGAGGCCTTCGAGTTTTCCGAGTTGCGCCGAGCCATAATTGGCCTTGATTGCGCCGCTCGCGGGAGATTTTTTTTCTTCGGACGATTCAGAATTTTTCGCCATAAAATTGGTCAAGCCGGCGCCATTTTTACGCGCCGGACGATGACAAAAATTCTAGGAAAATTGCCCGTTTTGCACAATGTTTATTTGAGTAATTTTTGGCCAAAAAACACCATTAGTTGTGGCTAATTTTCCTTACCAACCAAACATATTGTGTTTGCTCAAAGCCCATCCAGTTGTGCTTGGATTCAAAATCCAACTCGCTTTTTTGGCGCGCAAACTTTATTTTCTCCCGATGGATTTGATTGTAGATTTTTTGGAGCGCCTTGACAAATTTGTTCACCGACACATTGGCCCGAACGCCGCCGAGACGAATGAAATACTCTCCCTTCTCGGCCGCAAAAATCTGGACGAACTCATTGACGCCGCCGTTCCGCAAAAAATTCGCCTTGGTAAAAAATTAAACCTGCCCGCCGCGCGCAGCGAATTTGACGCGCTCGCCGAACTCAAAAAAATTTCCGGCGAGAACAAGGTTTTCCGCTCGTTCATTGGCATGGGTTATTACGACACGATCACGCCGCCGGTCATCCAGCGCAGCGTGCTGGAAAATCCCGGCTGGTATACGCAATACACTCCTTACCAAGCGGAAATTTCCCAAGGCCGGCTCGAAGCGCTTTTGAATTTTCAAACGATGGCCAGCGAGCTTACCGGCCTCGACCTTGCCAACGCCTCGATGCTCGATGAAGCCACCGCCGCCGCCGAAGCGATGACCATGTCGCTTCGTCTCAAGGATGGCCGGAACATTTTTTTCATCTCCGAAACCTGTCATCCGCAGACCATCGAAGTCGTTCGCGCACGCGCGCACGCGCTCGACATTGAAGTCGTCATCGGCAATCACGAAAATTTTTCGTTCAGTGAAAAAGTTTTCGGTGCGCTTGTGCAATATCCCGACACGTTCGGCGCGATTCACGACTTCTCCGGCTTCGCGGAAAAAGCCCACGCCGCCGGCGCGATGCTCACCGTCGCCACGGATTTGCTCGCGCTCACGCTCATCAAGCCGCCGGGCGAATTCGGCGCGGACATCGCCGTCGGCAGCGCGCAACGCTTCGGCGTTCCGCTCGGCTACGGCGGACCGCACGCGGCGTTCTTCGCCACGCGCGATGAATTCAAACGCCAGATGCCCGGCCGCATCGTCGGCGTGTCCAAGGATACTCGCGGCAAACCCGCGTTGCGCCTCGCGCTCGGCACGCGCGAGCAGCACATACGCCGCGAGAAAGCCACGAGCAACATTTGCACGGCGCAGGCTCTGCTCGCGAACATGGCGTCGCTTTACGCGTGCTATCACGGGCCGGAAGGATTGAAGAAGATTGCAAATAGAATCAATGTTTTAACTGGTGCTTTAGCATTGGGCTTGGAGCAACTTGGTTACAAGATTGTTGCTGAACAATTTTTTGATACCTTGTGCGTTAAAACGATAAAACAGCCGACGGAGGACATTTTCAAAATTGCCGG
>JBEKZT010000188.1:0-4401 GCA_049509595.1 Verrucomicrobiota bacterium | reverse complement strand
GTCGCGCCAGCTGGCGACAAAAAATTTGGAAGTCGCCACGAGCCGCGCAGTGCCGGATTGGCTCTTGTTTAACAAAGAAGAATTCAAGGGCACAGTAATGCGGATTCCGACACGCGACGAGATTCAACCGATTGCAAACGAACAAGCAGTCGTCGAATTTTATTCCCGCTAAACCAGTAAAACACAAAAAAACAATTATACGGATTTCTACGGCATGGGAATAAATAGGCCGGAAAAATCAGATTAAAATTGTTGAAAGGAAAATATGCCAGTCAGACTCGGACGTTTTGAAATGCCAAAACGGTTGCAAAAGGAAGAAGCAACCGCCACCCCAACTTACGCAAAATTTATCGCCGACCCGTTTGAAACCGGTTACGGCCACACCATCGGCAACTCGCTTCGTCGCGTGTTGCTTTCGTCGCTCGAAGGCGCGGCCATAACCTCGTTGAAGGTGGACGGTGCGATGCACGAGTTTGCCACAATTGACGGCGTCGTCGAGGATGTGACTGACATCGTTCTGAATTTAAAAAAGGTCAAATTCAAAGCGCACACCCGAGATACGCAAACCCTTTTATTGTCGGTGAACAAGGAAGATGAAGTGACCGCCGCCGACATCCAACTCAACCAAAACGTTGAGTTGGTTAACCCCGATCAACTTATTTGTACGCTCGATAAAAAGAAAAAGTTCGAAATGGAACTGGAAGTTAAAATCGGGCGCGGTTTTTGTCCAAGCGACGAAAACAAAAAGCCCGGTCAGGCCATTGGCGTTGTCGCCATTGACTCGCTATTTTCACCAGTCACGCGTGTGCGTTATGCCGTTGAGGCTGCACGCGTCGGTAATCGCACGGACTATGACCGTTTGATTTTAGAGATTTGGACGGACGGAAGGCTTACGCCTGATGATGCGCTTACCCAGTCATCAGCAATTTTGGCTCATCATCTCGACGTGTTTGTTGGTTATGACCAGAATGCGGTCGAGTTCGAGGAAGCCGCCGACAAGCAGGATGAGGAAAAAACGAAGATGAAGAAGCTCCTCAATATGAGCGTCAACGAAATTGAGTTGAGCGTCCGCGCGGCGAATTGTTTGAACAATGCGAACATCACGACCGTTGGCCAGCTCGCGATGAAAACCGAGCAGGAAATGCTCAAGTATCGCAACTTCGGCAAAAAGTCGTTGAACGAAATTAAAGAGAAGCTTACGGCGCTGGGCTTGGCGCTCGGCATGAATTTTGATCCGAGTTTGGTGGAGGTAGGGCCAAAAGAGGGTTCGGCGGCTGAATAAGGAATTCTATGCGACACTTAAAACGAACGGCCAAACTGGGTCGCACTTCCGAACATCGCAACGCTATGCTGGCGAACCTTGTTTGCAGCCTCATCAAACACCGGCGCGTGACCACGACGTTGGCGAAAGCCAAGGCCGCGCGTTCTGTCGCGGAAAAATTGGTGACGCTCGGCAAGCGCGGAACGATTCACGACCGCCGTCTTGCCGTGGCGCGTTTGCATCAGGAAGACGCGGCGAAAATCCTGTTCAAGGAAATCGCGCCTGCATTTAAAGAGCGCAACGGCGGTTATACCCGCATCATTAAAATGAACCAGCGTCAGGGCGATGCCGCGACGCGCGCGATTTTGGAATGGATTGATGTTACAAATGAAACTCCAGTCACGACCGAAACTTCTCCTGCGACTGAAACCAAGCCGGAGGAAAAAACAGCTTAAACTGGAGCTTTTGGAAATTACCAAGCCCGCTCTTGCGAGCGGACTTTTTACTTTTAACCGCTTGCGCTCGCATATTCCTCATCGGTCTTCAATTCAAGCCCCATCAAAATATAATCGTGCGAAACGGCTTGCATGTCTTTGACATAATCTTCGAGTCGGAGAAGCTGGCTGAAACCGAGCAGCGCGAACATTTTGACGGCCGCCTCCTGTTCGCCGATGAATTCGGCCTCGACCTTTTCCAGGCCGGCTTCGCGCGCGATATCCACGATTTCTGAAATAAGTCTGGTGGCGATTCCGCGACCGCGAAAGTCAGGATGGACAAGCACGCTGACGCGTCCGATGTGCCGTTTCCAGCCGCCAAGTTGTTGGTGCAATGTTGCGTCGCCGATGATTTTTCCGCCAACTAGCGCGACCAACGGTAGATTGCGCCCGTAGTCAAGATTCCGGCACCAGTTGTGAATCACTTCGATCTCCGTGACGCGATGTTTGATAAACATCCGTTCGGGTTCGGGAATGCCCAGAAAAAGCTGATGAAAATCCTTTTCGTCATCGCGTCGCAATGGCCGCAGCGTTGTTTTTGTGCCGTCCTTGAGCGCAATCGTCTTCGGAAATTGTTGGAGTTGGAGTTCGATGTTGAATGACATAATAAAATCACTTTGTCGCTCGTAATAGAATCTTTGCAATATTTTTGTTTTCTGCAAACCTTTTTATTTCCTCAACTTTCTCGCTGGCAATCCCTTTGCCGATTTGCCCGCTGGATTCGTTTTCAACGTGGGGAGTTTTGCAAATGAACTGGAAACAATCTTCCGCAACACATCAAATGACGGAGATTTGGTATTTTTGCTTTTGAATTCTTCATTGACGCTGGCGCTTGTGTCGTTAAAATTTTGTCCTCGGTTCGAGGTAACAATTTTATTGAAGAAGGATTAAAAATTATGGCAGTCAAAGTCGCAATCAACGGATTCGGTCGCATCGGTCGCCTCGTCTTTCGCGCGATCGCGGAACAGGGACTGCTCGGCAAAGATGTCGAAGTCGTCGCGGTCGGCGACATCGTGCCCGCCGACAATCTCGCCTACCTGCTCAAATACGATTCCACGCAGGGCCGCTTCGCTGGCACGGTCGGCTCGGAGAAATCCATCGCCGACAAGACCGAGGACGACGTGCTGATCGTTGACGGCAAGGAAATTTTCGTCGTCAGCGCGAAGACGCCGGCGGAATTGCCGTGGAAAAAATTTGGCGTGGACGTTGTCATCGAATCCACCGGGCTTTTCACCGACGCCGACAAGGCGAATCCGAAATCCGCCTACGGCCACATCACGGCGGGCGCAAAGAAAGTCATCATTTCCGCCCCGGCGAAAAACGAGGACATCACGATTGTCATGGGCGTGAACCACGAGAAATATGACGCGGCCAAGCACACGATTATTTCCAACGCGAGCTGCACGACGAACTGCCTCGCGCCGGTCGTCCATGTTTTGCTCAAGGAAGGTTTCGGCATCGAGGAAGGTTTGATGACGACGATTCACAGCTACACCGCCACGCAAAAAACCGTGGACGGTCCGAGCAAAAAAGATTGGAAAGGCGGACGCAGCGCGGCCATCAACATCATTCCCGCCTCGACCGGTGCGGCGAAAGCCACCGCGCTTGTTTGCCCCGAAGTCAAAGGCAAGCTGACCGGCATGTCGTTCCGCGTGCCGACGCCGACGGTTTCCGTCGTTGACCTCACGGTGAAGACCGTGAAGGAAACCAGCTATGCCGAGATTTCCGCCGCGATGAAGAAGGCCAGCGAGACGTATCTCAAGGGCGTTCTCGAATTCACCACCGATGAAGTGGTCAGCACGGATTTCATCCACAGCAATGCGTCGTCCATCTTCGACGCCGGCTCGGGCATCGAGTTGAACAAGAAATTTTTTAAGCTCGTGAGCTGGTATGACAACGAGTGGGGCTACTCGAACCGCGTGGCCGACCTGCTGAAATTCATGATCGGCAAAGGGCTGTAAGCGAAATTAAAATTCAAAACGGCGGACTGGAAACAGTCCGCCGTCTTTTGTTTTCGAGAATCAATTTTTGCAGTTTGTCTGATTGTTAGGTTCCATACATATTCTCATGTCAGATCAACTTCAAAAAGAATGCCTTTCCCTCCGCAAAAATTCACGCCTGGGAAAGAAAAATCTCGCGTCACCTCAATAAAGCCAAACTGGCGGTGAAGTTCGATGCTGACTATATTTTGCACATTGGAGAAATAGTAAGCTTTCGGTGTCCGCTGAGCGAGCCATTGAAGCCGAGCCTGCGTCAACTGATGAGCAACTCGGCGACGTCTGAACTTTGGAGTGACAATCAATCCCGTCAGATACCACCCTTTTGGCGCATTATTGGCAGGTACTCTATTCGGCGGTGTATAGTTAGCACACTTGCCATAGCCGACGATCTTTCCATGAAAATCAGCCACGAGAATGATGGACTGATCTGTCTTTTGATGTTGCGACAGGAGCTTTTTAAATACCTTAAGTTGGGCTGTTAGAGTCGTGCCTTCTCGTTCGGCGGCAATGAGGGCGAGTGCGGCAAGGTCATGCAGTTCGGCTGCACGAATCATCAACCCGCAAGAAGCATCCAAATGAGTAGGAACTGTATCCTTTGGGCAGTAATCGGCAAACTGGCTCATAGCTTAAAACTGCGCTGGGCCCT
>JBEKZT010000187.1:0-4419 GCA_049509595.1 Verrucomicrobiota bacterium | reverse complement strand
TTTTTTGCGGAATTAAAAAAGTCAGGCGTCGTGAAATAATTTTTTCCGCAAAAGTATTTCAAACAATCTCCACCGGACATTTCGGCAGCGCGTCGAGAAATGCGGGTTGAACCGGCGGCCATTGTTTAGTATTGTGGCAAGGTGAGTCCGACGATTTTTCGGTATCGCCATTACCGATTTTATTTCTTCTCGCGTGAAGAATCGCGGATGCACGTCCATGTGATTTCGCCGGACGGCGAACCGAAAATCGAACTGGCCGTCAACAAAGGTCTCGGCGCAACCGAGCTGAACGAGTTGAAAAAGATTGTTGAGGAACGACAAGATGAAATCCGCGATAATTGGCAGCGACATTTCAAAAGCTGAAGTGCTGAACGTCTCGCCGCACGGCTTCTGGCTGTTCGTCGCAGGCCGGGAGCATTTTCTCGGCTTCGACGATTTTCCGTGGTTTCGCCACGCGCCGGTCGGCCAGTTGTTCAACGTGGAATTTTCCCACGGCGATCATCTTCACTGGCCGGAACTGGACGTGGATTTGGATTTGGAACGCATCGAGCATCCCGAAAAATTTCCGCTCGTTGCGCGAACGTAGTTTCTTTCAAACAATCTCCACCGGACATTTCGGCAGCGCGTCGAGAAAGGACTGGCCGTATTGCTTCGTCAAAATCCGGTTGTCCAAAACCACGATGATGCCGGTGTCCGTCTTCGTGCGGATCAGGCGCCCGACGCCCTGCCGGAATTTCAGGATCGCCTCGGGCAAAGAAAATTCGCCGAAGGAATTTCCGCCGCGCGCCTCGATCGCCTCGATGCGCGCCTCGATCAGCGGATGATCCGGCACGGCGAACGGCAGCCGCGTGATGATGACGTTGCTCAACGCCTCGCCCGGCACGTCCACGCCCTGCCAGAAACTGTCCGTGCCGAAGAGCACCGAGTCCGTGTCGTCCTTGAACTTCTCCAGCATCGTCGAGCGCGGCGTGCCCGTGCCCTGCACAAAACACGCGACGCGGAGCTGGTCGAAAAACGGCTGCATCAGCTCGGCGACCTCCTGCATGAGCTTATAATTCGTGAACAGCACGAACGCCTTGCCGTGCGTCTGCGTGACGAAATGCTCGATCCAATGGATCAACGCGTCGCGATAACCGGCCTCGCGCGGGTCGGGCATTTTTTTCACGGCGAACAATTTCATCTGCCGCGCGTAATCGAACGGCGTGCCGACTTGCAGCATCGTGGCGGATTCGCAGCCGACGCGTTTGGAAAAATAATTCAATCCAGTTTGCGATTTGGAATTTGTCGCCAGCGTCGCGCTCGTCATCACAATGCTCGTGTCGCTCTCGAACAAACGGCGGCGCAAATAATCCGCCACGTCAATCGGCGCGGCGTTGAGCGAAAGATTTCGGTGCGCCTTGCCGCCGCGTTCCACCCAATAAACACGATCGGCCGCCTGCTGGCTCAAAAATTCCGCGACCTCGACTTTCAATTCGCCTAGCCGACGATTGCACTCAACCAATTCCTGCCCGATGTCTTTGTCCTCGCTTAATTTTACAAGTTCGCTTACCGCTTCGCGCAATCTTTGGATTGGCAAAGCCACATTATCCTTCACCAATTCAGCGCGGCGAATTCGTAATTCGGTCCAAGCGCGTTTGCGACCGCCGCTTTCGCCGCCGAATTTCGGTTTGGCCGTCGCTTGAATTTCCTCGCACGCGGTTTCGACGTTTTCAAAAAACTTGTCCGACTCGCTCAAGATGTCCGCGACCAGTTTCACGGCATTGCCTTTGCGCAACGTCGCCAGCAGCCCTTTTTCCGTGCGCGGATTCCACAGCCGGTTCAACGCGTAACGCACCTGCCCGCTCGACACGCTCAGGCCGATGTGCCGCGATGCAACGCTTTCCATCGTGTGGGCCTCGTCGAAGATCACGAAATCGTTCTTGAACAAAATGCCGCCTTCCATCTCCTCGTCCACGCCGCCGAGCAGCGTAAAAAACAGCGTGTGGTTCAAAACCAAAACGTCGGACGAAAGAATCTTGTTCCGCGCGCGCTGAAAAAAACAAACATCGTGGTCTTTGCTGAAATCGGACTGGTAGCCGCAGGTTTTCGGCGAGCACAATCCGCGCTCGGAACAAACCTGCGCCCACACCTTCACGTCCGGCTCGATCTCAAAATCCGACAAACTTCCATCGGTCGTTTTCTTCGACCATTCATAAATACGCTGCAATTCCTTGGCTTCCGAAGACGTGAACAAATTTCCACTTTGTTGCATCGCTTTTTGCAATCGTCGCGTGCAAAGATAATTCGCGCGGCCTTTGAGCATCGTAAAATTAAATTTCACCGGTTCTGGCAGCGCGGCCAAAACCTCCGCGAGCATCGGGAGATCTTTTTCTGTGAGCTGCTCTTGCAAATTGATCGTGTGCGTTGAGACAATCGCCTTCTTCTTTTGCGCGACGGCAAACAAAAGCGCCGGAATCAAATACGCGAGAGATTTGCCGACGCCCGTTCCCGCTTCGACGGCAAGATGCTCGCGATTCTGCAACGCGCGCGCCACGGCCACGGCCATTTCTTGCTGTTGAGGACGGAATTCAAAATTCTTTGCGCGCGACAACAAACCCGTCGGCGAGAAAATTTGCCCAACTTGGAAAATCAAGTCGGTTCCGGCGGGTTCATGTTCGATGATTGAAATCATATGCTGGCTGCAATGTCGTCGGGAATTTGCAAGGAAATTGGCGGAGAAGAAATAATTTTCCCGCCGCAAATTTAAAAAATGTTTCAAAATCTCCGATATTTAACCGACAGGACTGGACAAATCGGTCAACCCGTAGCATTTTAAGTCGAGTATGAGCGAAGAAGCCATGAGTAATTTCACCCCGCGCGCACAGCAAGTGCTGGCGTTGGCGCGCAAGGAAGCCGACCGGTTTAACCACAATTTTCTCGGCACGGAACATCTGCTGCTCGGTCTGATAAAACTGGGACAGGGTGTTGCTGTTAACGTATTACAAAAAATGGGTCTCGACCTTGAAACAGTCCGCATGGAAGTTGAAAAACAGGTCGGCACCGGTCCCGATCAAAAAATGATCGGTAACATTCCTTATACCCCGCGTGTAAAAAAAGTCATCGCGCTGGCGCAAAAGGAAGCGAAATCGCTCAATCACACCTACGTCGGCACGGAACATCTGCTGCTTGGTTTGCTGCGGGAAGGTGATGGCGTAGCCGCGCGCGTTTTGAGAAACCTTGATGTGGACATCGAGCAAACGCGTCAGGAAATTTTGAAGGAATTGGATCCGAATTTTGCCGCGCAACAGGGTGAAGAGCCGGGCGAACCTGCGGAAAAATCCGCGACCGGCGAAAAGAAGGGTGAAGTCAAAACGCCCGCGCTCAAGGCGTTTGGCCGCGACCTTACTGAAATCGCGCGCAAGGGCGAAATGGATCCGGTCATTGGCCGTAAAAATGAAATCGAGCGCGTAATACAAATTTTGTGCCGGCGCACGAAGAATAATCCGGTTTTGCTGGGCGAAGCGGGGGTTGGCAAAACGGCCATCGTCGAAGGCCTCGCGCAGGAAATCGCCAAAGGCAACGTGCCGGAGATTTTGCTGAACAAGCGCGTCATCACGCTGGACCTCGCGCTCATGGTTGCGGGCACCAAATATCGCGGCCAGTTTGAGGAGCGCATCAAGGCCGTCATGGATGAAATCCGCCGGTCGAAGAACATTATTTTATTCATTGACGAATTGCACACGATTGTCGGCGCTGGCTCAGCCGAAGGCACGATGGACGCATCGAACATCATCAAACCTGCGTTAAGCCGTGGCGAGATGCAATGCGTCGGCGCAACCACGCTCAATGAATATCGCAAGTATATTGAAAAGGACGCCGCCCTTGAACGCCGTTTTCAGGCCGTCAAAGTGGATGCGCCTTCGATTGAAGACGCCATTGAAATTTTAAAAGGTCTTCGCCACAAATACGAGCAGCATCACAAGGTCGAGTTCACCGACAAGGCCGTCGAGTCTTCCGTCAAACTTTCCGACCGCTACATCACCGACCGTTTTTTGCCGGACAAAGCGATTGACGTGATGGACGAGGCCGGCTCGCGCGCGCGCATCGGCACAATGACGCGCCCGTCCGACGTCAAAGCAATGGAAGCCGAGATCGAAGACATCAAAGCCAAAAAAGAACGCGCGATTAAAAATCAGGATTTTGAAGGTGCCGCCTCCATGCGCGACAAGGAAAAGCAGGCAAAGGAAAAAATGGAAACGCTTTTGCGCGATTGGCGCACGGCGCGCGAGGAAAAGCGTGTCGTCGTGGACGAGGAAGATATTTTACACGTCGTGTCAAAATGGACAGGTGTTCCACTAAAGCGCATGGGGCAGGACGAAATGCAGCGTTTGTTGACCGTTGAAGATGAAATGGAAAAAGTAGTCATCGGCCAGCGCGAAG
>JBEKZT010000186.1:0-4436 GCA_049509595.1 Verrucomicrobiota bacterium | reverse complement strand
TGGCAATACTCTGACGGTGTTAACGAACAACGGCAGCGGCGGGTTTGGTTCGAATGCTACTTATACTGTGGGTGACAGATCTTTGGGTATCGGGATTTATTATGTCGCGGCGGCGGATGTTAATGGGGATGGCAAACCGGATTTGATCAGCACGAAGAACGGTAGCGGCACTTTATCAGTGTTGACAAACGATGGCAGCGGTGGCTTTGTCCTGGCTGCGTCGCCTGCGGGCGGCGGCGGTGCAAGCGTTATGGTCATGGCGGCGGATGTCAACAACGATGGCAAAGTGGATTTGATTTGCGCGACCCGTGGCTCCGGCACATTGTCTGTGTTGATCAACACCACAATTTTTCCATCACCAACTTCCACGCCGTCATTGAGCATCAATCCTTCAGGCAACGGTATGTCCGTGTCGTGGCCGTCGGCATCGGCAGGCTGGTCGTTGCAGCAGAATTCGGATTTGACGACGACGCATTGGGGGCCGAGCGGCTACAGCGGCTACACCATTTCCGACGACGGAACAAACAAAAGCCTTGTCATTCCCTCACAGCCTGGAAATTTATTTTTCAGGCTGTTGCATCCTTAAAATAATCACTTGGCCGGAAGCTTGGTCTGGCGCTGGATGAATCCCCAAGTCCATTGCTCGCCCATCGGGTAGCTGTAACCGCTGTCGTCGAGCCATTGGATGGCCTGCCACTGGGCGGATTTGTGGAGGGCGTCGGCGTCTTTTAGAACCTGCGCGCTGGCCGCCACTTTGACCGGCGTCGTGCGGAACTTTCCATTCTCCTTGCAAAAAGTGATGTAATGTTTCGGGTCTTCCGGCGTGTTGTTGTCGTCCGAGTAACTTTCGCCCAGGACGAAATACGTCGAGCCGGAAAGCACGACCGGGTAAAGCGGCCATTTCGCAATCGGGATGTATTTCTCCGGGAGGTTCAGCTTCCCGTATTTGGGCGCGCGAAGATACGGGCCGCTCTTCGGCTCAAAAAGAATCCGGCACACCCAGCCGATCCGTTCGTTGATGCTGAATCCACGGATGTTGAAACCCCGGTTCTGTTCCGCCTCGGCTGCCTCCACCAAAGCGAGTTCCTGCAATTCCTTGACCGCCGCGTCCTCGCCGAGTCCGACATAATGGTTCACCGCGTCCGCCAGCGTGGCGCAGTTGAACGCTTGTTCGCGGAACAGCTTCGGAACTTCCGCGCGGCCAATCCCCAGCGTCATCACGACAAGAAAGATTAAAATGCGTGTCATTTATGCAACGGTGTCAGCAATAATCAGACCAGATGATAAGGTTGATTCCCCTTACGATTACCTGAAGGATGCTTTGGGCTTGCCGATTTGTCGAGCATAGTTTGTCCGCCAGAATTTCCGTTCTTGCGATTCGCCGTGCGATTCGTAAATTCTTCGCCGCCCAATTATGAATTACAAAATTTCAAAGGCCGCTGCGTCACTGTCGCCCTCGCTCACGCTCGCCATTGACGCGAAGGCCAAGGCAATGAAAGCCGCGGGCGAAGACGTGGTCGGCTTCGGCGCGGGCGAACCGGATTTCGACACGCCGCAGCATATCAAAGATGCGGCGGCAAAAGCGCTCGCCGCCGGCTTTACAAAATACACGCCGAGCAGCGGTATTCCTGAATTGCGCGAAGCCATCGCCGCAAAATTTCAGCGCGAGAACGTCCTGACTTACAAGCCGTCGCAAATCATCGTCTCGAACGGCGGCAAACATTCCTGCTACAACGTGATCCTCGCGACGTGCGAAGCGGGCGACGAAGTCATCATCCCCGCGCCGTATTGGTTGAGCTATCCCGAAATGGTCAAGCTCGCGGGCGCGAAGCCGGTGATTTTGCAAACGAGCGACAAAACGGAATTCAAAGTCACGCCCGCGCAACTCCGCGCCGCGATTACGCCAAACACGCGGCTGTTCATTTTGAATTCGCCGAGCAATCCGACCGGAAGCGTTTATACGCCGGAAGAAGTCAAAGCGCTCGGCGACATTTGCGTTGAAAAAAACGTCCTCATCATGAGCGACGAAATTTACGAGCACCTGCTTTACGACGGCGCGAAAGTAAAAAGCGTCGCGAGTTTTTCGCCCGCGCATCAGGAGCACACGATCATCGTCCACGGCTTTGCGAAAGCATGGAGCATGACCGGTTGGCGATTGGGTTTTCTCGCCGCGCCGGAACCGATTGCCAAGGCGATTGACGCCGTGCAATCGCACAGCACGAGCAATCCCTGTTCGTTCGCGCAAAAAGGCGGCGTCGAGGCGCTCAACGGACCGCAGGATCATTTGCCGCGCTGGCTGGCGGAATTCGACAAGCGCCGCCGCTACGCGCACGCGAAATTAAGTTCAACGCCGGGAATTTCCTGCGTGAACGCGAAGGGCGCGTTTTATCTGTTCCCGAACATTTCCAAGACCGGACTCAAATCCGCCGACTTCTGCGCCAAACTTTTGGAGCAGGAAAAGGTTGCCGCCGTTCCCGGCATTGCGTTCGGCGCGGACGATTACATCCGCTTGAGCTATGCGACCGGCATGGCGAACATCGAGAAAGGTCTGGATCGCATCGAGAAGTTTTGCAACACGCTGGTGAAATAATTTGCCATGAGCAATTTCAACATCGGCGACAAAGTCGTTTGCGTCGACGACAAGTTCCCGCCGGACATCAGCAAGCTTTACGACGCATTGCCGGTCAAGGATTCCACCTATGTTGTGCGTGACATCCGGCTGGGTATTAATCTGACACTGGAAGGCGACGTGTCCGTGCTGCTCATCGGCCTCGTGAATCCGAAAGCTGATTCCAAAGCCAATCTGGAGCGCGGCTTCCGCGCCGACCGTTTCCGGCCACTCGAAGAATTGCGCCACGAGAACACTGCGACGGTTGAAGAAAAGAAGGAAATGCTTCAACCAATCGCAACGTAGCGATTGCAGTTGCATAATCCACATCACCGGCAAGTTTGGTATAAAACCCTTCGATGATGGCGGCAAGAGAAACAGAGTTGCCTGAATCCCACTAAAGCAGTTCAATCCACCGGGACATGAATCTGAAACGCTACCTCACGATTTACACTGCGCTCTGGAAAAATTCCGTTGCGCGCGAAATGTCGTTTAAAGGCAACTTCATACTTTGGATCATCGTCGAATTGCTTTGGTTCGGTTTGCAACTTAGTTTGTTTGGCGTTCTATTTTCGCAAACCAAGGTCATCGGCACATGGACGTTCTGGCAGGTGGTGCTGCTGGTTGGCGCAAGCACTTTCATTCAGCAAGTTTTTCAGGCGTTTTTTCTCGTGAACTGTACAAATCTTTCCGAACTCGTGCGCACTGGCAAAATGGACTTTCTGCTTGCGCTGCCCATCAATACCCGCTTCGTCGTGTCGCTCCGTCAGGTTGACCTTGGTGGGTTTGTAAACGCTTCGTTTGGCGTGGTCGTCATGGGTTATGCCGCGCACCAACTCCATTTGGATCCGACATTCGTGCAGTTGATCGGTTTTGCCATGCTGTGCGTCGTCGGCATCTTGATTCATTACTCGCTGATGTTCATGCTCGCCGCCATCAGCTTTTGGACGGTGCGCGCACAGGGCATCGTCTGGGGTTACTATAATTTATTCAACATTGCACGGATGCCGGACGAAGCATTTCACGGCACTTTCAAGGCCGTGTTCACTTTCGCGCTGCCGGTTCTGCTGGTCTCAAATGTTCCCGTGCGTGTGCTGGCGGACAAATTGACTTCGCCGCTGTCACTGTCGCTGTTGCTCGGTCTCGGCATCGCTTGGGCGATAATTTCCGAATGGTTCTGGCGGCTCTCAGTGCGTCGTTACACCAGCGCAAGCACTTGAGATTTATGGTTGCCGCCGTAAAATTTTGTCTAAAGAATCAACCTCGCATGATGCAAACCTATTTTATCAGCGTGGTGCATCGTCATAGTCCGACAATCGGGCGAAATAAAAACAGCCGGAAGCGATGATTACTGAAACGGCTGTGATGATGATTGCCTGTGTGCCGGGTTGTTTCAGATCATTCGACCAGTCCTCAATGAGTTCGCCCGATTTGCCGTAGAGAATTCCCATCTGCTGCGTCTCGTCCCGGTCATATCCCAACATGGCAGGATCATCGTTCAAATCCGCCGAACGCGTCCCCATCCAATAAACAATGCCTGCACTGACAATACCCAGCGCCAGCACGATGATGCCACTCATCCGAAGTTTTCGCGCCCGCCGTCTGGCGGTTGAAACAGAACCCGTTGTTTTGTCATCCGCCATCGAAGTCACATTCCCTTCAGCAACTGCCTCAAGCCGGTGGCAGCGATCTGGAGTCCCACGCAAAAGACCAGAAACGCGCTCAAGCGATTGACGATCTGTTCGCCACGCGCGCCAAGTCTGCCCAGCACCGCCGGCGTGAACGCATAGCAGATGTAAATCAGCACGCTCATGATGGCGATAGCTAG
>JBEKZT010000185.1:0-4477 GCA_049509595.1 Verrucomicrobiota bacterium | reverse complement strand
CGGGCAAAACGACTTTTACCGTGCATTGGCGAACCGTCGATTTTCAGCCGGACAGACGGCCTGGCCCTGTTCCAAAGCTCGAAAAATTTCCCGGAACTTAAGCCGGTTGAAACGCAATGATGCTCAGCGGCGGCAGGCAGATTTCCGCCGAAAAATTCTGGTTGTGCCATTTGAATTCCATCGCGGTGACGGCACCGAGGTTTCCCTGATTGCCACCGCCATAAATTGCGGCGTCACTGTTGAGCACCTCGCGCCATTGGCCGGATCGCGGCAGGCCGATGCGGTATTTTTGGCGTGGCACGGGCGTGAGATTGAGAATCACCGCCATGGGATGTGTGCCGTCGGAATTTTGGCGAATGAAGGACAAAATGCAGGCATCCGTGTCGGAACAGTCAATCCAATAAAAACCGGCATGGTCGTAATCACCCTGCCAAAGCGCGGACGTGTTCGCATAAAATTTGTTCAGGTCTTCAACGAATTTCTGCAAGCCGCGATGGAACGGCCCGGCGCCAAGCAGCCACCAGTCAAGCTGGCTGTTTTCGTTCCATTCGGCGCGCTGGCCGAATTCGCCGCCCATGAATAAAAGTTTTTTGCCAGGAAAAAGCCATTGATAGCCTAGCAGTGTACGGAGATTCGCAAATTTCTGCCAGTCGTCGCCCGGCATCCGGCCAACCAGCGAACCTTTGCCGTGAACGACTTCGTCATGCGACAGCGGCAGGATGAAATTCTCGTGATAATGATAAATCATCGCGAAGGTCAGGTCGTTTTGGTGATATTTGCGATGAATCGGATCGTGGCTGAAATAATCCAGCGTGTCGTGCATCCAGCCCATGTTCCACTTGAACGAGAAACCGAGTCCGCCGAGATGCGGCGGGCGCGTGACAAGCGGCCACGCGGTGGATTCCTCGGCGATGGTCATGACGCCGGGAAATTCCGTGTGCGTGATATGGTTGAATTTTTTGAGAAATTCAATTGCTTCCAGATTTTCGCGGCCACCGAATTGATTCGGCAGCCATTCGCCGGGTTTGCGCGAGTAATCAAGGTAAAGCATCGAGGCGACGGCGTCCACGCGCAGGCCGTCAATGTGAAAGCGATCACACCAGAACAGCGCGTTGGCGACGAGAAAATTGGAAACTTCGTTGCGGCCAAAATTGAAAATCAGCGTGCCCCAATCCTGATGCGCGCCGCGGCGCGGGTCTTCGTGCTCATAAAGCGCGGTGCCGTCGAATTTCGCCAGCGCCCATTCGTCGCGCGGAAAATGCGCGGGCACCCAGTCAATGAGAACACCGATACCGGCTTCGTGAAGCGCGTTGACAAGGAATTGAAAATCGTCCGGCGTGCCGTAGCGACTGGTGGGCGCGTAAAAGCCGGTGATTTGATAACCCCACGACGGATAAAACGCGTGTTCCGCCGGCGGCAAAAATTCGACATGTGTAAAACCCATGCGCCTGACGTATTCCGCGAGCGGCGCAGCCAGTTCGCGAAAACTCGGCGATTCGCCGACAGATTTTTTCCGCCACGAACCGAGATGTACTTCGTAAATGCTCATGGGCGAACGCAGTGCGTCACGTTGCCGGCGTTTTTGCATCCACCCGTCATCGGTCCACTTGAATTTTTTATTATCCCAGATGATGGCGGCGTTTTTCGGCGCGACTTCAAAGAAAAATCCGTACGGGTCGGTTTTGAGCGAAATGTTTCCGTGAATGTCACGCACTTCAAGTTTGTAATGCGCGCCTTCGCCGACGCCGGGAATGAAAATCTCCCAAACGCCCGACGCGCCGAGAGAGCGCATCGGATGAAACCGTCCGTCCCAGTTGTTGAAATCGCCAACGACGCTGATGCGTTGTGCGTTCGGCGCCCAAACAGCGAAACTTGCGCCGTGAACGCCGTCAATCACGCGCAGTTGCGCGCCGAGCTTTTCGTAAATACGACGTTCGTCGCCTTTACCGAACAGAAACAAATCCGATTCACCAAGCGTCGGCAAAAATGAAAATGCATCGCGTGTCCGCCGGACGTTACCCTGAAAATCGGTGATGACCAAATCGTAGGCGTAAATGCCATTCGCTTTTTTGGTCGTCCCTTCAAAAAGACCGGATTTGTGAATACGTTCGAGCGGGAAGCGCGGTCTGTTTTTTTCGTGAACAGGCTGGATTTCAACTCCGGCGGCATCCGGCACCAGCGCCCGTACGACGAGGCCGGAGCCATCCCCAAGCGGATGCATTCCAAGCAAAGTGTGCGGCGAACGATGCCGGACCTCGACAAGACTCACGAGTTCTTCCTGGGTCAAAACCATGACAAGTCAATTTAGCAAAGTTGAAGAAAATAACCAAACTCAACCGAAATGAAAAATGCGTTTCAACTGCTCTTCCAAAACGTCAAGGCCACCTTCGGTCCAGACAAGGAAATTTGCCGTGGCAATTTTCTCCTCAATCGACCATTGCGCGGCAACACGCTGTTCAATTTGTCCGGAAGTCCAGCCGCGCTCCAAAAGCCGCTGCCGCTGAGTTACGGCGGAACAGGCGACGCAAACGGTCGAGTCAAAGTTTTTCTCCGCGCCTGTCTCAAAAAGAAGCGGGATGACAACAACCGCATGCGGCTTTTGTTCCCCGCGCCATTGTTCAATTTGCGCCAACCACAATTTACGAATGGGCGGATGCATGATGACTTCGAGTTTTTTGCGAGCCGTGACATCGGCAAAAATAATTTTGGCGAGTTCATCACGACGCAACTGGCCATCAACTTCGACGATTTGATTGCCGAACTCGAGCTGAATTTTTTTTAAAATTGGCGAGCCGGGCTGGACGATTTGGCGCGCGATCAAATCCGTGTCAACCACCGGCACATCGTGTTCGCGAAGAATTTGTGCGGCAGCGGATTTGCCCATGCCAATACCACCGGTTAAGCCGAAAGTTTTCATTCCGATTGCAGCGTTTTATCAAGACCGCCGCTCATTTTAAATCGGAATTTTGAAATCAAGGCACAATTACTGCCCGATAAAATTGTGCCTGATTGGTGTTATTGGCGGGAATCACGATCTGAACAGAACCACCAACGGCAGTGTTGGTCGAAAAATTCTGCCAATCCACCAGATTCGTGGATGTTTGAATGACATATTGCTGGCTGCCCTGTCCGAGCAAGGTGAGCAGGAACCCACCCCCATTTTGATGTTGGAATTGAAGTTGAGGCGGCGCGGGGCTGGCTAGCGGCAGGTCCACATCATCAATGAAGCCGGCATCTAGTCCATCACTGATGGTTGGGTCTTTAATGTAGCTCCATTCCAACGTGTGTGCACCGGCAGTCACTGAAAACACAAAGTTTGCCCAGCCAACATCACCTGACCATCGCTGATACAAAATACCGTCCACATAGAAATTCAGGAAATCGAAATTTGTTTCCGAACTGACTTTGTAATCAAACGAGCCAATGCCAGTGACAAAATTGGTAGTAAGCATCAATGAACTACTTTGACTGTTGGTAATGATACCCGAACGCGCGGCGTATTGTCCCTGATCAACAACGTTGGTTTGGACAAACCACGGCGCCTCACCGGCGGTTGTCCACGGAAGTTGCGATAGATTCCCAGATTCAAATCCGTCCGTGAACGGAATGGGAGCAAAACTTGCCGTTAGATTCATGTTACTTTGGATCGTGACTGCCAACGGATTGCTCGATGAAGATACACTGCCGCTCCAATTGTTGAACTGGTCATTTGCATTTGGAATTGCCGCCAGCGTCACTGTGGAGCCGCTCGCAAAATCTCCTGATTGTCCCGGCGCTGCCACAACAGCGCCAAAGGAATTGGCCGTAGTCAACTGGACTATTCCATCCGCTGTGTTGGTGACCGTCAAATTATAAACCGTTCCTGACGCAAAGGAATAACTTAATGAAATTTCACCTGACGCGCCATCATAACCATCCACGGCTATGTAGTAAGTTTGGTCGGCGCGCACAGCCTGACTGATAAAACTGAATCCGCCGGGTGCGCCAGGATAAGCGTCATCGTTATCGGCAATAGTCGTAAGATTAGCGACGTTTGTGCCCGTATAAAGTCCGAGCAGTGTATCGAATGTGGAATTGGTGGTGTTCAATGTAAGCACGCCGTCCGCCGATGGTGTAAACGACCACCAAAGAGATTTGCCTCCTGCATTTCCGGCATGATCCGGCTCGCCATTTTCTTTTGTCGCATTTGTGCTGTTCCCGGAAACCACACCGGAGCTACCACTTAACATAGTTGCATTGGCAAAAAAGTCATTAATAGGACCCAAAACCAAATAATTGACTTCTGTCGGAGGCACTGGCGAAGAGAAATTCCCCGCCGCGTCAACCGCACTGACTTGAATTATATTATTCTCCGGCTGCAATGAAATGTTAGCCATCCAATTCGTCGTTCCCGAAACTGCTGTGGGGAATCCATTAACAGTCACAAAAACCTGACTGACGCCGCTGGCGTTTGGCAACGGATCGGTGGCCGTTCCAG
>JBEKZT010000184.1:0-4481 GCA_049509595.1 Verrucomicrobiota bacterium | reverse complement strand
TGCGTCGTTGCGTGACGGTGAATAAGCCTGATGCAGTGCGAGCCATTTTTGAGTTTGCTTGATGCTATCATAGTGAAATTTGTGGTTCACGCGGCGCGTGCGCAGCGATTCGAGCAAATCGCAGCGCACGTTTTCGGGAAACTGGCTCGCGTGGATGATAACATTGGCGGTGGACGGCATAAATCGCTACTGTGTCCGGCCGAATTTCTTTTCCAACTCGCGGTAATTCATTTCAATCAACGTCGGACGTCCGTGCGGACAGGTGTAAGGCATTGAGCAGTGGCTCAAATTTTCAACCAGGTTTTCCAATTCCGGCCCGGCGAGCGGGTCGTTCGCCTTCACCGCGTGGCGGCAAACGGTTTTGGCCACGGTATGTTCGCCGAGCCGCGAGAGATTTATTTCACGTCCGGCGGCGCGCAATTCGTCCACGAGGTCGAAGACGAAGCGGCGCGGGTCGGCGACTTTTACGAACGGCGGCAGCGCGTCGAGCAGAAACGTACGCTCGCCGAATTCACTCAAGCCGACGCCGAGCCGCGTGAGTGCGGGCAATTGATCGCGCAAAAACTGCGCGTCGCGCGGCGGCAATTCGACGGTTTCCGGCAACAACAATTTTTGCGACGGCGTGGAACCGTTTTGTTCCAGCCGGTTCAGCATTTGCTCGAACAAAATCCGTTCGTGCGCCGCGTGCTGGTCGAGCAACACGAGGCCGCGATCTGATTCCAACAATACATACAATTTGCCGATGACACCGACGAGTCGAAGCGGGACGTTGAGCAACGGAACGGAAGCAGAAGATGGCAGATGGGAAATGGGTGACGGGGAAACATCCGCAGATTTCGCCGATGGAGCAGATTTTGAAATTTCCGATTTTGGATTTGCAATATGCGATTGCGGCGAAACTGTGACCGCAGATGTGGACGAAAAGCCCATTTTCAAAGGCGCTTGGGCAGCGGGTAAAATTTGGACTGGAACCGTCGGCGAAAGTTTTAGTTTTTCAGGAAAGTTCGGTAGCGCGCGCGTGGAAATTTCAGGCGCGGATTTTATTTCTTCCTTGCGTCTCTTCGTCTCTGCGTTAAAATTTGCCTTTGATTTTTCAGGTTCGGTGTGAAACGCGAGCAGAGCTTCTTTGACTGCTTGCGCGAGGAATTTTTTGATTTCAAATTCGCGATGGAATTTCACTTCGCGCTTGGCCGGATGGATGTTCACGTCCACGGCGGCGGGATCAATTTCCAAAAATAAACAGCAGACCGGATAACGGCCTTTCATCAGCGCATTGTGGTAGCCCTCGATGAGCGCGTAATTGACACCGCGATTTTCCACGGGACGGCGATTGACGAAAACAAACTGGCCATCGCGCGTCGCGCGCGAGACGCCGGGCGAACCAATCAAACCCCAAACCCTAACTATTGAATTCTGATTTTGAATTTTAGATTTTTCTGGTGAAGCGGTTTCAAAAATATCGGATTCTTGCGACGTGGAGTTATGTTTATCGAGCGCGGCGGAAAAATTCACGGACAAAAGTTTTTCATCGCCGAGCAACGCTCGAAAGCGCTCGCGCATGGCTTCGATGCGGCTAGACTTGGCCTCGCCGGATTTGATGGCGGGCAGTTGCCAGACGTTGCGTTCGTTTTTTACGAATGTGAATGCGACTTCAGGAAACGCGAGTGCGGCAAGCGTGAGATAATGCTGGATGTGCGCGGCCTCAGTTTCTTCGGTGCGCAGAAATTTCCGGCGCGCAGGCAGGTTGTA
This sequence comes from Verrucomicrobiota bacterium, assembly GCA_049509595.1. Taxonomy (GTDB): domain Bacteria; phylum Verrucomicrobiota; class Verrucomicrobiia; order Limisphaerales; family UBA11358; genus UBA11358. Next base: position 2,732 of record JBEKZT010000184.1, on the reverse strand, counting down.
AAAAAGCTGCCGCACTTCGAAACTCGCGCCGGGCGCACTACCGGCGGCTTTGACTTCAAGGATTTTTCCGCCGTTAACGACAATTAGCGTGCCTTCGGGCGAATTGCCGTCACGTTCGCGCGTGGTGAGCGTGAAGCGGCTGACGCTGGCAATACTGGGCAACGCTTCGCCGCGAAATCCCATTGTGGCAATCGCGGCCAAATCCTCCGCACGCTGAATTTTGCTCGTGGCGTGGCGTTCAAGGCAGAGTAGCGCGTCGTCGCGGCTCATGCCAATGCCGTCGTCAGTCACGCGGATGAGGCTGCGTCCACCGGCGGAAATTTCGACAGAGATTTTTTTTGCATCGGCATCCAATGCGTTTTCGACGAGTTCTTTGACGACACTGGCCGGGCGTTCGACCACTTCGCCAGCGGCGATTTGATTGGCAACTTGTTCGGAAAGAATGCGAATGCGGTTCACGGTTGTTTCGGCAACGGCAGCGCAAAGGAAAAAATGGCACCACGTCCCGGTTCACTGCGCGCCCAGATGTGCCCATAGTGGTCTTCAATAATTTTTTTGCAAATGGACAATCCAAGTCCGGTGCCATGCGCCTTGCCGGCTGTGGCAAATGCCTGAAAAAGTCTATCTGCAATTTCGGGCGAGATGCCAGAGCCGGTGTCCTCAATTTCGGTAACAACTTCGCGCGCGTCTTGACGAAAACGCAGGATGATTCGTCCGCCTCGCGGCATTACATCCGTGGCGTTATGAACAAGGTTGAAAAAAACGCGGCGCAGGCGGCGTGGATCAAGTAAAACCTGAACCGCTGGCGGTTCATTTTCAAGTTCGACATTCGTGGATTTAATCGCGGCTTCGGCTTGAAGTTCGATCAATAAATCGCGGACAAAATTGCGATAATTCGTCGGCACGAGCGCGGTTTCATCGCGGCGACTTTGTGTGAATTCAAGAACGTCGCCAATCATGTCACTGACACGCTCGACTTGCCTACGGATTCGCGCCAGAGCCTGTACACGTTTGTCAGGAGGCGTGTTGTCTTTCGCCATGATTTCGGCGGTAAGACCGATAATTGTCAACGGCGTTTTTAAATCGTGAATGATTGAACGGGCGAAATTGCCGACGACGGCGAGGCGTTCGGCTTGGATAATTTCGCGCAAGTGCAGTTGATTGAATTCACGAAGACGCTGACTGATTTCCTGCAAAACGTTGAAGGCAAAACCCGGCAAACGTTGGAGCAATGCGCGCATCTCATCCTGCGGAATGAAATAAACGCGGGTGTCTTTGGCCGCCACAGCGGTGGCTGAACGTGGAAGAGATTCAATCACGGCCATTTCGCCAAAAATTTCACCGGGACCGAGCCGTGAAAACACGCGGCGAATTTCCGGGGTCACCAGATGCGCAATTTCCACCAGTCCATCAGCAATGATATAAACACCATCACCGACGTCGTCTTCATGGAAAATTTTGTAGCCGGCGGGAAATTGCCGTTCCTGGGCGATGTGGCGCAAACTTTGCATTTCGTCAGCATTCAGCCCGCGAAAGAATTTCACTGATTCCAATTCGGTCATGGCCGCAATTTAAGATAAAATGGCTTGGCGTAAAGCCAAGAGATGCGATTGGAAGCAAAATAATTGAAACATGGACGTTAACCTGTTGACAAAGGGTTGCAAAAACGTCACATTGAATTCATTCGGGTAGCAGCACGTTTCTTCAGCGGGGTTCCCCACCCCCACCTCCTTGGCGTCTGCTGCCCGAATTTTTGTGAAGCCAAACTTGACGCCTCAAAAATGTTTCTTTAGTTTCACCGTCCCCTTGCGGGGGTGTAGCTCAATTGGTTAGAGCGCTGCCCTGTCACGGCAGAGGTTACGGGTTCGAGCCCCGCCACTCCCGCCATTATCGTTTGCGTTACTCCTCGTGACACACAGTGTCAGAACGTGACTTTCGCCAATGTTCACAAGCATTTTTTCCGTTTGCATCCCGCTCGTTGTTGTGACAACCGATGACTCATTTACACAGCGGACAATCCGGGTCATACACGAGCATTCTGGAGGCAGATTCGGATGCTGGAGCGGCGAAGAAAAAACACTTGCATCATGTGGTTCTTATTCTGAACTAAAAGAAAAATAGCACAACCAGCCCAGTTACAAGGGGCAATTTTCCAAATTTCATTGCCACCATTAGAAAATACGCTACCATATAGGAAATTTGTAAGTCATGTTCAACCCGTGAGACGCATTAAGACGAACCTACGCGTTTTTTGTTTTTTTAGCGCGCTGTATTCTTCTGGATTTGCTTTCGCTCAAAACCCACCTGCAGCACCTTCCCTAAACGATTCCATTTTGTTGACTGCCGAAGGGAAAGTTGAAGCGGCGCAGGCCGGTTCCATGGAGTGGCTGCTGGCGCACACAAATCAACTTCTACAAGTCGGCACCCGTCTGCGCACCGGGCTGCACAGCCGCGCCACTGTGCGTTTGTCCAACCTGACGGTTCTGCGTGTCAACCAACTGACCACGCTGCAAATCCAGCCATCGTCCGGACCGGACAAACAATCCACGCTGGATCTGGAAAAGGGCGCAGCCTATTTCTTCAGCCGCGAACGCCCGACGGAAATGGAATTCCGCACGCCGCTTGCCTCCGGTGCCATTCGAGGCACAGAATTCAACCTAGCTGTGGCTGACGACGGCAGAACCGTCGTGACTTTGATTGACGGTGAAGTGGCGCTGAACAATCAAAAAGGT
>JBEKZT010000183.1:0-4550 GCA_049509595.1 Verrucomicrobiota bacterium | reverse complement strand
ATGAAAAACGTTTGACCTGATTTTGTTTCGATTCCGCCGCGGTTCAATCATTTCATCCCACATTCAACGGATATTCCTGAATCGTGTGCACACTATTCGCGGACGCATACCAGTCGCCCCAGAGCAACTGAAGTTTCTTCACGCGCGTTTCGCCAAAATCGGTTTTGCGGTTTGCCTTTAGCAAATCAACAAACGCCTTCCAATCTGCCTGCGTATGACCGAAACGCATCGCCGTGATGTGTGCCGTGTTGATCTTGTAACGCCGGTCAATGTCGCCGCCGAGATGGTTCGCGCGGAGGGTTGCCCGCAGTTCGTCGCGAATTTCGACGAGCACCGTGTCTTGGGGGAATCCTTGAATCATCACCGCGCCCGGCGAGGCCGTGACGCCGCGGAAGGAAATGCCAAATGGCCGCCGACGCTCGAGGACTTTGCTGATGACAGTGCGGATAGCCGCTAAATCGTGGATTTTTTTCCCGCCATGCCTCCGAACCGGGAATCACCGCCAGCACCGTAACGTGCAGTTCATCAAGCCCGTAAAAATATTGATCGGGCGCGACCACCGCCAGTTGCCGCAGAAACCGATTCACCGCTTTTTGCACCGCAGGCGCCGGTCGCAGCGCCAGCGTGACACTACGCCGGCCATCGCTTGATAGATCGGCCAGATACGGATCCGTTTGCGGTTCACCGTGCACGAGACGAGGAATCGTTTCGCGCCAAAGCCGGTCATAAATTTGTCGCGCCGAATTCAAGGAGTTGCCCAGAGTTTCAGTTCTTCCTCCACCTTTTCAACCGGCAACCCGACGACGTTGCTGTAAGAGCCGGAGATTTCCGAGACGATCATTTCACCGTGTTCCTGAATCGCATAAGCGCCCGCCTTGTCCAGAGGATTTATTTTTGACAGATAATCGCCGATTTGCCCGGTGGTGAGCGGACGAAACGTCACGTCCGTGCCCACGGCAAAGATGCGTTCGCGATGCGCACGCAGGTGAATGAGATTGACGCCGGTGACGACTTGATGCGTCCGGCCTTGAAGTTGCATCAACATCCGCCGCGCATCGGCCGCATCGCGCGGCTTGCCCATGATTTCGCCGTCGAGAAACACCAGCGTGTCCGCGCCCAGCACGAGCGCATCGGGAATTTTTTTGGCGACGGCGCGCGCCTTGCGATGCGCGTTCAGCTGGCAAAGCTCGCGCGGCGACAATTGCTCGTCAAAGGCTTCCGTTGCATCGGCGGGAACGACTTTGAATTCCAGTTCCAACTGCCGCAACAATTCCGCGCGGCGCGGCGACGCGGAGGCGAGAATGAGCGGCGGCAGTTTCACGCGGCAAATTTAAACATGAATCGTGAATTGTCCAGAAACGGCGGTGAAGGCAGGCAGGCCTTCCGCCCGAGTTTTGGATTTCACCGGCGGAACGCCTGCGCTACGCTGCGGCCATGCAAAGCGACCGCCGCATCGTCAATCTCGCGCTCATCGGTTTCATGGGCACGGGCAAGACTTCCGTAGGCCGGCTCGTCGCCGAGCAGTTGCATTTCGATTACTTCGACACCGACGAAATGATCCAGTCGGCCACGGGCAGAACCATTGCGGATATTTTCAAAGCGGACGGCGAACCGGCGTTTCGCGCACTGGAAGGAAAAGTTGTCGAGGAACTTGCCGCCCGCGCGAAAATGGTCATCGCCACCGGCGGCGGGCTGCCGGCGAATCCCAAAAATCTCGACAGCTTGAAAACGCACGCACTGGTCATCTGCCTTTGGGCGTCGCCGGAAAAAATCTGGGAGCGGGTGAAAAACCAGACGCACCGGCCCTTGTTGCACGATAAAAATCCGCAGGCAAAAATCCGCGAGTTGCTCGCCGTGCGTGAACCGTTTTATAAACAGGCGGACGTGCTGCTGAACACGGAACTGCGCTCGGTGCGCGAGGTCGCCCAGCAGATTGTCCATCAGTTTCGACTCGCAACGTCCGGCCGGTGATGAAAGATAAAATCCAACAACGCGCGTTGGAACTGGGCTTTGCCGATTGCCGATTCACTTCCGCCGATTCCCCGCAAAGCGCGGAAAAATTTCAGAACTGGCTAGCGCAAAAAAATCACGGCGAAATGAGTTATCTCGAACGTAACGCGCCGAAGCGGATTGACCCGCAGAAAGTTTTGAACGGAGCGAAAGGCATCATTGCACTGGCGGAGAGTTACGAAATTCCTAGCCAGCAGTCCGGCAGCATCGCCCGTTACGCGCGGTTCAATGATTACCATGAAATTCTCGGCAAACGCCTGAAACTGTTAACCGAATTTGTAGATCAGCTTGGCGGTCGCGAAACGCGCTCGCTCTGGTATGTGGACACCGGACCGTTATTGGAACGTGATTACGCGCAACGTGCGGGACTGGGCTTTGTCGGCAAGCATACGAATTTGATCAGCCGGAAATTCGGCAACTGGATTTTTCTTTCCGAAATCATCACAACACTCGAATTTAAACCGGACACGCCGGAGAAAAATTATTGCGGCTCCTGCACGCGTTGCATTGAAGCGTGTCCGACCAACGCGATTACTGCGCCGTTTCAACTTGATGCTCGCCGCTGCATTTCTTACCTGACCATTGAACTTAAAGGCGCAATTCCCGTTGAACTTCGCCCGGCCGTCGGCAATCGGATTTACGGCTGCGACGATTGTCTGGCAGTTTGTCCGTGGAATCGTTTCGCGCAAGAAGGTAAATTGATGAAGGCGCACGCGCGGCCTGAACTTACTAAACCGGATTTGATCGAACTTCTGCAACTCGACGAGGCTGGTTTCAAATCCCGATTCAATGGCTCACCCATTTTGCGGACAAGGCGCCGCGGATTTTTACGGAATGTTTGTGTCGCGCTGGGCAACGTCAGTGATGCATCCGCCCTGCCCCATTTGCAAAAGGCAACTGAAGATTCTGAACTGTTGATTGCCGAACATGCGCGCTGGGCAATTGGGCAAATTGAAGCGAGAGACAAAAAATTCAAACAGGCCGGTTGATTCTATTCCGGCATTTTCATCATTTGGTCACCGGTCATTGGCGGCGGATTTGAACCCATCTTGGCGCGAAGGGCTTTTATCTGGTCGGCGGTCACGGTATCGCCTTTGTTGCCCCACGAACTGCGGATGTAACTCAACACGGCGGCGAGATCGGCGTCAGACAAAGCCGCACCCATCGCGGCCATGGACATGTTCCAGTCCTTGCCTTCGACTTGAATATCGCCGGTCACACCGGTCAGCGGAATGTGTGCGAGCCGGTTAATAGCCTTGGCGTTGACCCATTCCGAACCGGCCAGCGGAGGAGCCTGCCCCGGTTTTCCAAGACCGTCCACGCCGTGACACACGCCGCAAATCATTTCGTATGTTTTTTTACCTTCCGCCAGCATCGCCTCCGCACCGGATTTCGGCTGATATGAATCCAATTGTTCCGCCGAGGCATATGGCCCATAAACTTTTGCATCGAACCAGCCGGCATGATGATCAAAGTAAACTGCACCGAGATAAATCAACACGAGCGTCAGTGAAAAAATCCACATCGGGACGGTCGAATGCGTCGCCGTCGGTTCTGTGTTCGGCGGAGTGGAATTAGATTTGGGTTCTTCGTCGCTCATGGTTTGGGAGTGGAGGGCGGCGTGAACGGCGCTTCATACAGAGGCACGTCGGCGCGCAGGCTCAAAAGATACGACACAAGCTCCTTCGCCTCCGGTTTGGGCACGACTTCGTAGCCGTCGGCGGGCGCAAACTCTTTTGGCAAATTCAAAGCGTCCGGCGAAGGCGCGTTGCCGATTTTTCGGGTTTCAAAAAGATAACGGAATGGCGGCATCGCTGAATCTTTCGCTACGCTTTGCGGCGCGTAAAGATGAAGCAATTGCCAGTTCGCGTCCGGCAAACGCGCGCCGACATTGGCCAGGTCTGGTCCAACGCGAACGCTGCCGAGTTGAACAGGACAATCGTAAAGATAGTCTGCCGCGACGCTGCGACGAACGCCCCAGCCGCGCGCGATATCCGCGCCAGCGGGAAGAATATGCGTTTCAACTTTGCCGCCGGCAGCCGTGATTTGGCCAGATGCGGCATCCGCTTCATCTTTCGTTAGTCCGGTCAATTTTAAACTGGAAATCAGGTTTGAAACCGCTGAAGGATTCTTGCCGGCACTCGTCAATACGACGTCACAAGCGATCCCGCTCTGCTGAATTTGTTCCGTGTGGCAAGCCGCGCACCCGTTGGCGCGATAAACCTGCAAGCCCAACGTCGCGTCGCCCGTCCGTTGAATCGGATAAGTGTCGGATGAATTCAGCACGGTCGTCTGTTTCGCCGTGCCGAGTTGAACCGCCGGCGCGAGCACAAAACCGCACCACGAACTGCCGAGCGCGATGAACGCCGCAACAAAAACCAGCGCGCCGTTCTTCATGATTTCACCTCCGCGGTTTCCAGCGGCGCATTGATGGCGGCAATCGCCGTCTTGAGCAGCGCGAGTTTCCACTTGAATGTCATGGCAAAAATATTTGCAGCGAACAGTAGGCTGCCGAGCAGCAGGAGCAACAAGCCGAGCGT
>JBEKZT010000182.1:0-4556 GCA_049509595.1 Verrucomicrobiota bacterium | reverse complement strand
CATCAGTCGTTCCGTCAGCACCGCGCCCAAGCCCGGAAATTTCGCAATGAACCGCAGCCCGTAGTAAAACAGCCAGAATGATAAGGCAAGATAGGCGACGATGAACGAGCCGATAATGCCTGTCAGTAATCGAGACTGTTTGCGAACGGACAACAATCGCCGCCAGCTTGAAAGCGCGTTCACGCGCAACAGCAAAACCAGCGGTGAAGTTTTGATTTCGCCTTTGGACATTGCGCGAAATGTAGCTCGGGAAAACTTCACGCGCAATTTTTCTATTGACATAACTAACAGTTCAATGTATAACTCTGCCATGCTTACGAAAGACCTCGTCGCCGCTTCCTCGAAACCGCTGCTGCTGTCCATCCTCGCGGGCGGCGAAAGCTACGGCTACGAGATCATCCAGAAAGTCCGCGAGCTGAGCGGCGGCCAGATCGAGTGGAGCGATGGGATGCTCTATCCCGTTTTGCACCGGCTCGAGCGCGACGGCCTGATCGAGTCCGAATGGAAGGAAGCCGACACCGGGCGCGAGCGGAAATACTATTTCATCAGTTCCGACGGACGCAAAGCCCTCAAAACCGAGCGCCGGCAATGGCTGGCCGTTCACAACTCCCTGTGCAAATTATGGAAAATCAAACCCGTTTCGATCTGAACGCCGCCGTTGAAAACTGGCGGAACGAACTCGCCGCGCAACCGAATCTCGCGTCCGACGACCGGCGCGAACTGGAAACGCACCTGCGCGACGCCATCGCCGGCTTCCAGCAACGCGGCTTGAACGACGAAGAATCTTTCTGGCTCGCGCGTAAGCGTGTCGGCCAACCGCAAAAATTGGCCGACGAATTTGTAAAAGAAAATCCAGCGAAAATTTGGCGGGAACGAATCTTTTGGATGGCTATTTTAATTTTGGCAATTCAATTATGGACGCAAACAGCGTCGTTTTTTTGGTTTCTGTTTAGAAACCGCTTCTTTGACAGTTTATCTGATTTATTGTCACCACCCGTAGTCGTAGATTTGTTTCCGCTCCTTTCCAGCGAAAGCGTTTTGACGCTACTTCCACTTTTCAGTTTTGCGCTCACTGTCGGATTTTTTGCCTTTCTGTTGCGTAAGCGGTTGAACCAGTTTTTTGGGAAAATTCAGTTTATCTTCAAATCACGCCTTCGCTTTCTTTTCGCATTTTTCACAATTTTTTCAGGATACTTTTTGCTATTGGTCAATTTTGCACTGGAATCGCGCTTGAGTGAATTATTATATGCCACGCCAACCGAAATTTTATATTCTCTCGCTTTTGAATACGCGCTTTTTCCGACCATGCTCGCCGGTTTAATCATTTGGCTCATGCCAACGCAAAATCGAAAGACTCCAAAACGCGCTTGAGTCCGGCGCGCGGTAATTTGTCTGGGGAGCGCGGGCGTCCCGCCCGCAATCTTTGGCCTCCGGCCAAAGACTTCTGCAAAAACGTCGGCGTGACGCCGACTGAAGGCGACCGAGACGGTCACGCTCCCCATTTGCAATTGAAGCCGCGCTGAACGGTTTGTATCGTGCGGCCAATGTCGCCGCCGGAAAATAAAATTTCACCGCTGAAAAATCCTGTAACTTCGCTCTGGGGCGTCGGCGCGGAACGCGCGGCGCAACTCGCGCGGCTCGAAATTTTCACCATCGAAGATTTGCTGCTGCACCGGCCCAAGCGTTACGAAGACCGCCGCCATTTCCGAAAAATTTCCGAACTCACCAAGGACGAACCGTTCACGGCGCGCGGAAAAATCGTCGCGCTCGGCCTCAAACGTTTTCGCGGCGGCAGCAAATCCGTTTTTGAGATCATTTTGGACGACGGCTCGGCGCGGTTGCATTGCCGCTGGTGGAACCTTCCGTTCATGGAAAATTATTTCGCGATGGGCGACGAGGTTTTCGTTTTCGGAAAATTGAAGGAAACGAAACCGCGCACGATGGATCATCCCGAAACCGAAGTCATCGAAGCTGGCGAAGAAAGTTTCATCCACATCAACCGCATCGCGCCCATTTATCCGCTGACGGAAGGTTTGCCGCAACGCTGGCTGCGCGGATTGATTTGGCGCACGCTCGAAAAATTTGAAAATCAAATTATTGAACCGAAGCCTTCGCCGGATTTGAAATTTTTTCCGACGCGACCGAACGCGGTCCGCATGATTCATTTTCCAGAAGAATTGACGGATGTGGAAATCGCGCGACAACGACTGGCGTTGGATGAATTCATCGCGCTGCAATTGCAAATCCAATTGCGCCGGAAAAAATTTGAAGCGAATGTGAAAGCGTTGTCGTGCGGCGGCGACAATCGTTTGATGAAGCCGTTTCTTGCCGCGCTAGGTTTCAAATTGACGAAAGCGCAAACGAAAGTCCTGCGCGAAATCCGTCACGACATGAGCGGCGCGCATCCGATGCGGCGGCTTCTGCAAGGCGATGTCGGCTCTGGAAAAACGGCGGTCGCCGCGTGTTCGGCGCTCATGGCGATTGAAAGCGGATTCAACGTCGCGCTGATGGCACCGACGGAAATTCTGGCGGAACAGCATTTCCGGAATTTTCAAAAATGGTTTGAACCGCTCGGAATCAAAGTGGAATTGCAAACGGGCAGCCGGAAGACGGCAAGTGACAAGTGGCAAGTGACAGGTGACATGAAAAAAACCGCCGCGCCTCATGTCACCCGTCACCCGTCACTTGTCACCTTGTTCATCGGCACTCACGCGCTGCTCACGTCCGGTTTTGATTTGCCGAAGCTCGGCCTCGTGATCATTGACGAGCAGCACAAATTCGGCGTGGCGCAGCGCGAGACGCTTGTTCGCAAGGGAAATTATCCGCATCTGCTCGTGATGACGGCGACGCCGATTCCGCGCACGCTCGGCCTGACGCTTTACGGCGACCTGAACGTTTCAGTGATTGACGAATTGCCGGGCGGTCGAGGAAAAATAAAAACTTTTGTGCGGGCGACGGAAAAATTGCCGAAGGTTTTTGAATTCATCCGCGAAAAATTGTCCGGCGGCCGGCAGGCTTATGTCGTTTATCCGCGAGTGGAAGATTCCGGTGCGAAGGAATTGAAAGCAGTCACGGTGGAATTTGAAAATCTAAAAAAAATGCTCGCGCCGTTCCGCGTCGGACTCTTGCACGGGCGTTTGAAATCGGCGGAAAAGGAAAATGTCATGTCCGATTTTCGCGCAAACAAAATTCACGTTCTGCTTTCGACTTCTTTGATTGAAGTTGGCGTGGACGTTCCGAACGCGACGATCATGCTGATTGAAAACGCGGAGCAGTTCGGGCTGGCGCAGTTGCACCAGTTGCGCGGGCGCATCGGTCGCGGCATGCACGAGAGTTTTTGTATTTTGATTTCAGACGCGAAGAACGAAGAGTCGCAGGCGCGATTGAAAATTTTGGAGGAGACGAACGATGGCTTTAAAATCGCGGAGGCGGATTTGAAATTGCGCGGGCCGGGTGAATTACTTGGCCGCGAACAAAGCGGGCTATCGAAATTCCGTTTTGGTGAACTCGCCGGCGATTTGGATTTAATCCGGCAGGCACGCGCCTTGGTCAGATAAGCCCGCTCACGATTTTCGCGCGTTTCAAAACTACCTGCGCTTTGGCGCGCGCCTTGACCGCGCCGTCGGCTAGAACTTTGTTGACGTAATCCAAATTCGCCGCGAGCTCCGCACGTTTTTTGCGCGCTACAGCGAAATAATTCCAATAGTTTCCGAACAAAGCTTTCTTCAAATCTCCGTAACCGAGTCCACCAACGCGCAATTTTTCTTCAAATTCTTCCCCGACATTTGGTGGCGCGACAAGTTTGAGCAATTGAATGGCGAGATTTTTATCCGCGTTAGGTTTTGGTTCCTGCGGCGTGCGGGAGTCCATGGTGATGCCCATGATTTTTTTGCGAATAGCTATTTCGTCGCCGAAAATTTCGATCGTGTTGCCATAGCTTTTGCTCATTTTCTGGCCGTCGGTGCCGGAAACGACGGCGACTTCCTCGCGGACTTGCGTTTCAGGAATCACGAATGTCTGACCGTATTGCTCGTTGAACTTGATGGCAATGTCGCGCGTCATTTCGACGTGCTGTTTCTGGTCGCGGCCAACGGGCACAAGATTTGAATCATAAATCAAAATATCCGCGGCCATCAAATCGGGATATGCGAACAAGCCGTGGTTCGGAGAAATGCCTTTGGCGACCTTGTCTTTGTAACTATGGGCGCGCTCAAGCAAACCCATCGGCGTCACGGTCGAAAGAATCCACGTCAACTCGGTCACTTCCGGCACGTCAGATTGTTTGAAGAAAACGGATTTTTTCGGGTCAAGACCGCACGCGAGAAAATCCAGCGCCACATCTAGAGTATTTTTGCGCCGTTCATCCGCGTCAAACAGCGAGGTCATCGAATGATAATCGGCGATGAAATAAAACGCCTCGCCTTTTTCCTGCAACTCGATGGCGGGGCGCATCATCCCGAAATAATTTCCGATGTGCAGCGCGCCCGAAGGCTGGATGCCTGACAAGATTCGCATGTCGGCAACGTAACAGCGAACCGAGAAATTGGGAAAGCAAG
>JBEKZT010000181.1:0-4572 GCA_049509595.1 Verrucomicrobiota bacterium | reverse complement strand
CGCGTTTGCTGCGGACATTCAAAGAATCGGTTTTTGAAGAAGATTATATCAGAGGATTTCCGCACGATGTTATCCACGGTCTGGGAGATTTGACGGTTGTGGATGTCGGTGCCAACGCGGGATATTTTTCTTTGTGGTGGCTGTCGCGGTTTCCGGGCAGCACCGTCATTGCGGTTGAACCGATGCCCAACAATTTTGCGCTGCTGGAACGGAACAAAAATCTCAACCCGGGCAAAAAATTCCACGTGGTCAATTGCGCCATGAGAAGCCAATCGGGGAATGTTACCTTGAATTTTGACCAAAGTGACAGTTTTACGACGGCGGCCTCGGCGCTAAAAAATACTGGTGCGCTGGATGAAATATCCGTTAAAGCCATTTCCCTGCCGCAACTGCTGGCAGATTTTAATTTAAGCCGGATTGATTTTTTGAAACTGGACTGCGAAGGCAGCGAATATGATATTTTGTACCATTGCGACCAAGCGGTGCTGGATTCGATTCGTTACATCAGCATGGAAACACATCCCGGCACTGAAGCTGTGGAATGCAAAGAAGTGTTGTGTGATTTTTTGCGTTCAAAGAAATTTCGCGTCCATACAAGATCCGGCAGCCATCTGGTTCACGCTTATCGGTGAAAACCGTCCGATGCCCGGACGCACGCCTCAATGACAACTTCAGTTTGAATTTCAGAAACGGCTTTTCCGGCTGGCTGCGTGACCGTCCAATCCGCGTGCCGAAACGGATGCGGATTACCCGGCCCGTTTGATTTCATAATCACCACCACGCGTTTGCCCATCGCGACGGCCAAATGCAAAAGTCCCGTGTCCGCGCCAACGACAAGCGTTGAAAATTTCATCAATCCGGCCGTGACGAGCAACGGAGTTCCCGCCGCGACGCAAAAACCTGTCGCGCATGCCGGTTCGAGCGCGATGCGTTCATTCGGCCCGCCGCCAAAAATAATTTGTATTCCGCGCGAGTGAAAATGCCGCGCCAATTCCAAAAATTTTTCCAGTGGCCAGTTTTTGTGTGCCGCGCTGGTGAATGGCTGGATGAACAGCGTTGGTTTGGCCGCATCCAGATTTTGCACGGCGAAAAATTTCCGCGCCTCGTCCAGCGCGTCAGCGGGTAAAACATATTCATTGCGAATTTTGCCGGTTCGCAAACCGCATTGTTGCAACAGCGAAAGATTCGCCTCCGCCGGATGGATTTTGTCGTTGCGCCAAATGCCGCACGTATACGTCCAGCCGCGCGTGTGGTGGTAAACACTGCCCCAGCGTTCCGGCGCGCCGCTCCACCACGAAAAAATTTCCGTCTCTCCGTAACCGTGAAAATCAATCACCAAGCAAAAATTTAATTCGCGCAAATGGCGCAACAATTGAAACAGGCTCGTGCCAATGGTTTTCAAATTTCCCGAGTGAAAGACTTCGCGGTCAAGCGGGATGATTTCGTCAATATCCGAAAAGCCGAGCAGTAAAGGGGCATATTCTTTGGAAACGAGAAAATGGAGTTTTGCGTTCGGAAAATTTTCGCGGACGACATGAACGGCGGGCAGCGTGAATAAAATGTCGCCGATGGATTTAAGCCGGATGATTAGAATGTTTTCGCGTGCCTCCATGTTTTCAGGAACGCAAATCATCTTTGGCTTTTTGCAATTGCGCTTCGCGGACTTTGGCGTAACGCAAAAATGTTTCAAAGGCGATCATGCGCGCAATGGCATAACCCTGCCAGCCATCGAGAAAACCAAGCCGCAAAAAATAACTTCGGACAAAACGCCACCACGGGCGAATCCACATTTCAGGCAGGCTCGACCGTAAACCGCGTTCCAGTTTTTGGCGCACGAAAAGATTGCTGACAGAAATCGTTTTCCGCGTGTAGTGATCCAGATTGTCCATGCTGTAGTGCAGCAATTCTCTTTGCAACCGTCCAATTGCACCCTGCACCAAAAGTTTCTCGTGCAAATGGTCGCCAACCCAATGAGCCTGGTCGCGGCGCCAGAACCGGACTTTGCGGTCCGGATACCAGTCGCCGTGGCGAATCCAGCGTCCACAAAAAAACGTGCAGCGCGGAAAACTGTAGGCAGTGAATTTTAAATTTATTTCCGGGCGCGAAATGACCTGAATAATTTCGTCGCGCAATACCGGGGAGACTTCTTCGTCGGCATCCAGCGCGAGCAGCCAGGGCTGCGTGGCTTTTCCCGAAGCAAAATTTCTGTGGGCTGCGTGGCCTTTCCACGGTTCGCGAAAAACATTTGCCCCGTAAGATTCCGCGATTTGTTCCGTGCCGTCAGTTGTTTTGTCGTCAGTAGCAACAATTATTTCGCTCGTCCAGCCGGTGACGCTGTCGAGCGCACGGCGGATGCGATTCGCCTCGTTGCCGGCAATCATGCAAACGGAAATGGGCAGCCGTTGATCGGTCACGACAAAATTAAGCCGGAGATCAGGGAAATGAACAAGCGCGGTTTCTCACACGCATTAAAATTGCAATTGGCATTTCGCTCGTTAAAAATCCTTTAAGAATGGCAACTCACAACTCAAACCCGTTGATAACTGTGGCTATTTGCACGCGGAATCGCGCACCACTTTTGGAAAAAGCTGTTAGCAGTGTCTTATCACAAATTACTGACGACGAGGAATTACTGATTGTGGACAACGGCTCAAACGATAATACGCCTATACTTGCAGCTCTATTTACCGGCGCCGATTCACGTGTTAAAGTAATTCAGGAGCTGCAAGCTGGTTTAAGCATGGCGCGGAACTTGGCACTGCAACAAGCCCAGGGCGAATGGGTGATATTTCTTGATGACGATGCGATAGCCGAATCGGGCTGGCTGGCAGCTTACAAAGATTTTTTTTTGCATTTGCCAAGTGCACGCGTCGCCTGCACCGGTGGACCGGTTACGCCATTTCACGACGGACAATCACCGGCATGGCTGGGAACAAACGCGTATCGGCTCGCAGGGGTGAATGAATGCCGACCGTTTCCACCAAAAGGTTCGCCGATGGGATGCAACTACGCGGTACGGCGCGAAGCCGCCTTGGCAGCAGGAGCGTTCAATACCTCACTTGGACGTTCGGGGAAATTTTTGGGTGCACATGAGGAGATCGAATTGACGGAACGTTTTCGACGAGCAGGTTACGAAGTTTGGTGGGTGCCAAGAGCGGGGATACGACATCTTGTGACGTTGCGGCAACTGCGATTGCGTTCGCAGTTGCACTATGCTTTTGGCGACGGGCGCAGCCGGGCGGTCCGTTATTGGAACAAATCAAGCGGATTTCACCGTGCTATTTTGGTTGTGGGTCGCATTGTGATTGCGCCATTCCACTGTGGAATAAATTTACTGATGGCACTGACAAGTTTTCCATTTCAAAAAGGCCGCATGGCAATGCGAGCGTTGGTTCAGGCAGGCTCAATTGCCGGAATGACCTTTCAACTGATTTTGCAAATTTTTCGACGCCCATGAAAATCCTTTACGTGCCACTGGAATTCTCCAAATGGCAAAGCGCTCAGTATTGGTCTTATCCCGAAGGTCTCGGCCTTGAAGAAGGTTTCAAAGCGTGCGGCGTCGAATGCTTCACGTTGCCCGCTTTGATTCGCCAGCCTTTTTTTTCGACCGAATCGTGGCTGGACCATGCGCGACGGATTTGTGCGAACATACGATTTGATTCGGTCTGGCTGACTATTCCGCACATTGAATATGACTCCAATTTTTTGGAATGGCTGACGGAAATTGCGCCGACGCGAATTGGATATTTTGTAGAAAGCATCGGGCCATATTTGGGCGACCGCCCGATTCGGAATGGGAGAAAAGTTCAATCCATTTTTCCGTATCTCACTCATGCACTGGTCTGGGATGAAATGGACGTTGCATATTTTAACGCGCGAGACATTCCCGCATTATGGTGTCCGGTGCATGTACCAGAGCGATTTGTCAATTCAAGGCGGAAAACTCCCTGTTTTCCAGTTGCATTGTTTTTCGGGGCGATGTATGGCGAACGAATCCGATACTTGAAACATCCCACCTTGTCGGGATTGCTGGTGCGTCCACCTCATTCACTCGAACACGAAACGCAGAACCCTCAAATTTTTGACGCATTAAACGACGAGATGCTGTGTCTATTGGCTGCAAGAAGCCGCTGGAATCCAAAGTTAAATTTTCAGAGGATCAAACGCTGGCTCCGGCAATTTATGCGACAACCTTTCAAAGCGCGGAACGAAATTCCCAAAAATCTTCCGCTGCAACTGGAAACATGCGCCGGCCAAAACGAGCAATCCCTGTTGATTGCTTATTTGGAACGACTGCGCGAATGCCGTCACAAAAATTTTGAACTTTGGCTGGACACGCTCGTACAAGGTCTTGCGATCGTCAATTTGCCACAAGGCGGTTTCGGATATAGTCCACGCGTTGTGGAAGCCATGGCGGTGGGCAGGCCGGTGCTGGCGCACCGGATTCCCAATCGTCCACGGACGGTGGGACTCTTCAAATCCGACCGCGAAATTTTTTTATATGACTGTCCCGAAGAATTAGCAGGCCAAATCCGCCGCCTGCAACAGAACTCGGCCCTGTGCGACCATATG
>JBEKZT010000180.1:0-4648 GCA_049509595.1 Verrucomicrobiota bacterium | reverse complement strand
GGCGACGTGAAGTGCGTGTATTTTTTCTTGGCCAGGCCGTAATGGCCGAGCGGCTCGACCGCGTAACGCGCGCGCATGAGCGATTTCAGAAATCCAATTTTCAACGCCTGGCCGATCGGCAGCGTGCCAAGTTTCTGCAACAGCTTTTGCACTTCGGAGGTCTGGCTCAAATTGCCGCACGCAACGTGATGCGCGAGGACTTCGTCGCGATATTCCTGCAAGCGCCGCGCGTCCGGTTCTTCGTGGATGCGATAAATCGCGGGCGCGCGCAGGCTCATCAGGCGCGTTGCGACGGCTTCGTTCGCGAGCAGCATGTATTCCTCGATCAACTGGTGCGACACGTCGTTCTCGGTTTTTTCGATGCGCAGAATTTTTCCGTGTTCGTCCAATCGGATTTTCGTTTCGGGAAAATCGAGATCAAGCGAACCATTTTTGAAACGCAGACTCCGGATTTTTTGCGCGAGTTCGTGCGCGTGATGCAACATTTGCTCAATCGGATCGTCCGCCGGCGCGCGCTGCAAAATTTCCAGCACTTCGCCATAGGCGAAACGTTGCTGCGAATGGATGACGGCGGAATAAAATTTCGTGTTCAGCACGCGCCCTTCGTTCGAGACGAGAAATTCAACGCACTTCGTCAGGCGATCCACGTTTGGCTTCAGCGAGCAAAGTTCGTTGCTCAATGCTTCCGGCAGCATCGGGATGACGCGGTCCACGAGATAAGTCGAGTTGCCGCGTTTCTCCGCCTCGATGTCGAGCGCGGTGCCGGGCTTGACGTAATGCGACACGTCCGCGATGTGGACCCACAAGCGCCATTGCTCCGACGAAATTTTTTCCAGGCAGATCGCGTCGTCGAAATCCTTCGCGTCGTCGGGATCAATCGTGATGACTTGATGCGCGCGGCAATCCACACGACCCGCTTCGTCGCGCGGGTCAACAATTTTTCCGATGGCGTTCGCCTCGGCCAAAACATTTTTTGGAAAATGCAGTGGCAGATCGTATTGGCGCAAAACGGAAAGCATGTCCACGCCTTCCTCGTCCGGCGCGCCGAGGACTTCGACGATCTCGCCTTCGGGATTCGTGTGCCGCGATTCCCATTCGCGCAACTCGACGACGACTTTGTCGCCGATGTGCGCGGGCCTGCCGACGTCGCGCGGCTCGGAAACATAAATGTCGTGCGGAATGCGCGGGTCGTCGGGGACGACGTAAAGAAATTGTTTGCTGCGCTGCAACGTGCCGACCATCTGCGTGCGTTTACGTTCCAAAATGCGGACGACGGTTCCAGTTTCTCGCGCATCGTCGCCAAAACGAGATTTTTTTCGTACGTCGCGTCGCACGAGCACGCGGTCTTCGTGCAACGCCGTGCCGGTGGCGCTTTCGGCAATGGCGATTTCCTTGAGGCTGGAATCGTCCGGCTGGAGAAAACCCCTTCCGGCGTGGTTCATGCGGATGCGGCCGGGAATCAAATCCGCCTCGCGCGGGCTGACGTAGCGATTGCCCTTGATGCGCGCGACCGCGCCGGATTGCTCCAATTGACGCAGCACGGCCTGCAATTGCTGCTGCCGATTGGGCGCGAGCCGGAGCAGCCGGAGCAGTTCCGGCACATTCGCCGGGACATAATCTTTTTGCGCTAGCAATTGAATGATTTGGTCGTTCATGGTTTTGGTGTTGTTCCCCGAGCGGCGAGCGCCCGGAGGATTAAACGTCTCTATTCCGCGGAAAATGCGCGGCCAGCAGTTCACCAGCTTTTCTCACTCCATGAATGATGCCTTCGGTAAATTCTGATTTGCGGAAATAATCCGTCATGGTTTTCGCCAACTCCTGCCAAAAAACATCGCCGCATTTTCCGTGGACAGCTGCATCGCCGATAACGGCGAATTTGTGAGTGCGTGGAGCCACAAAAATCAGCACGCCATTTCGTTCCGGGGATTTGTTCATGCCCAAACGAACAAACTCCTTTTGAGCCACTACAACCGGATCGTCCACCGATTTATGGCTAATCAAAACGCGGATTTGACCCGAGGTTTTTTGTTCAACTTCCCGAATCACCTCGACCAAAGTGTCGTGGGGCAGTCGTTTTATGAATTTTGCTGGATGCATAATTTTACCATGATCCTCCGGCTCCGCCGCCGCCAAAACTTCCGCCCCCACCCGAAAATCCTCCTCCAGAAAATCCGCCGCCGCTTGAAAAACCTCCACCGCCCCACCCACGGCTTGAGCCACTGCTGGAGAGTAACAACCAAGGCAAAAACATTCCCGAACCTCGGGTGAAAATAATAAGAATTATGATCAACAGAATAAATCCAATGTCGAAGAAGGGTGGGCCTGATCCGTTTGCGCTGTCTGCCACCGTGGTTCCCGTTCCTTTATATTCGCCTTTGGTCGCGGCGAGAATTGACTGAATGCCCGCAGTCAAGCCGCCGTCAAAATCGCCGGCCTTGAAACGAGGAGAGATTTGTTCATCAATGATCCGTTTGCAAAGCGCGTCGGGCAGAACGCCTTCCAGTCCGTACCCAACCTCCAGAAACATTTTGTGGTCTTGGACAAAAACAAAGAGTACTGCTCCATTGTTCTTGTCGCTTTGTCCCACCTTCCAGGCTCTCGCCACGCGCACCGTATAATCTTCGATGGATGAATCCGATTGCATCGTCGGAAAAATCGCGACCAGAATTTGGTCGGAACTTTGGCGTTCAAAATCTTCGAGCGTCTGGTTCAGTTGGGACGCCGTGGCCGAAGAGACAACCTGGGCGTAGTCATTAAAATATTGCGTCGGTGTAGGCGGAATTACTTCATCTGCGAACGCGCGGAGGCAAAATGCAAAAACAAGAACGATCCAGTAACGTTTCACAAATCAAGGTGTGTTCGTCGCAGGATTGCCAAAATTAAATTGAATTTTAGGCGGTGTTTCTGCCCCCGGTGCGGCACTAAAATAGGGCTTGTATTGGAAGCCCAAAACCGAGGCGTAAAAAACTGTGGGAAATGATTTGATGGCCGTATCGTAGGCTTGAACGGCTTGATTGAAATCACGGCGTTCAACGCTGATACGGTTTTCAGTTCCTTCCAATTGTGCCTGCAAATCGCGGAAGTTTTCAGTCGCCGTCAAATTGGGATACCGCTCGACGACCACCATTAAACGTGACAAAGCGGAAGAAAGTTGTCCTTGAGCCTGATCAAAGGCTGCGAGTTTGGCCGGATCCGTCGGTGCTGCGTTGGGGTCAATCTTTAACTGGCCGACGGATGCACGAGCCTGGGTGATTTCCGTCAACGTGGATTTTTCGAAGTTGGCCGCGCCGGAAACGGTGGAAACGAGATTGGGAATTAAATCTGCGCGACGTTGATAAACGTTTTGCACCTGCGCCCACTGGCTGTCCACACCCTGGGAAAGTTTGACCAGATTGTTATAGCTTCCGGCGGCGATTCCAATCAGGATCAAAATGAAAATACCAACCACCGCCAGAACACCTAAAATAATGCCGAGTTTTTTCATAATTTATTTAGCGGTCACAGTCTAACTTTTCCGCGTAAGGCAACAATTACAAAATCATGGTTTAATTATTCGGGCATGTTGAAGAATTGGCTGCGATGAAAATGAGTTTCACCATAGCCATTCTTAAAGAATCATGTCCACGGTGCCAATGAACCTCCTCTATTTTGACGACATTGAGCCGAATGCAGTGAAAATCACCACTCTTCCCAGCTTGTTACTAGCTGATTCTCTGCTATTATTCGCGCCCCTTTGAAAATCAAAATGAAATTCCAAAGCGGCTTGAACTGATATGCCCACCATCATTTCCGCCTCTGAAATCACCGTGCGCTACGGCGACCGCGCCATCCTCGACGCCACCACGCTTGGTATTCAGGAAGGTGAACGCCCCGGTCTCGTCGGCCGCAACGGCGCGGGTAAGACCACGTTTCTGCGCATCCTCGCCGGCCTGCAATCGCCCGACAGCGGCGAAGTTTCGCGGCAGCGCGATCTCGTCGTGAGTTATCTGCCGCAGGATTTCATGCTTGATGGGATGAAGTCCGTGGCGGAAAACATCCGCGACGGCGCGAAGCCGGTGCTGGATTTGATCGCGGAATTTGAATCGCTGCCGCACGACTCGAAACGCCATGAATTTTTGGAGCATCGCATTCAGGTGCTCGAAGGTTGGACGCTCGACCAGCGCATCGAAATCGCGATGGGGCATCTGAATTGTCCCGCCGGCGACCGTCGCATCGAAACGCTTTCCGGCGGCGAGAAACGCCGCGTCGCCATGTGCCGCGCGATCGTCTCACTGCCTGATTTTCTGATCCTCGACGAACCGACGAACCATCTCGACCCGGAATCCATCGAATGGCTCGCGGAATTTCTCGAGGAATTTCACGGCACATTTCTCGTCGTCACGCACGACCGTTATTTTCTCGACCGCGTGGTGAAACGCATGATCGAATTGTCCGACGGAAAATTTTTCTCGCACGACGGCAATTACACCGAATACCTGCTCGCGAAAGCCGAGCGCCAGTCCGCCGATGCGACCGTCGAACACAAGCGCCAGATGTTTCTGAAAAAGGAACTCGCATGGGTGCGTCAAGGCCCGCGCGCGCAACGCAGCAAACAGAAGGACCGCTTCGAGCGCTACTACGACGAAGCCGCGAAATCCGGTCCGGTGAT
>JBEKZT010000018.1:0-16723 GCA_049509595.1 Verrucomicrobiota bacterium | reverse complement strand
CCAGCAGGCAGCGTTCAATCAGCGCCACGGGCTTTTGCGTGGGATGTTTGCCGTGTTCCTTTTCTTCGCCGCCCGGAGCCGTCATCGTCCAGATGTCGGAGGGATGAGTTACACGAGTCCCTGACTCATCGGAAATGTTTGCGTCGCGCGGAGCTTGTCCGTCCAATTGATTTGGGTCTCGCAGAGCTCGACCCTCCGAAAATTCTTCCTTTCTCCAAACCGTCTTCATCTGCTTGCCCGTCACCTTGCGCATGTCCTGATAGTTGAAGACGTGCTTGCTCTTTTCATTCTTCGCCGCCCACAGAATGGTTTCGGTGGAGTGGGTGAAGTAGCGGCAGCTCAAGTTCGGCGGCGGGTTGGGTTTTTCCCACGCGATGTCGTTGAGAATTTTGTAGCCGAGCTGTTGCATGGCGTAGCCGATGGAAAAGATGACGTGATGTGTGCCGCTGACCCAGATGGTGCCGTTGGGTTTTAGGACGCGCTGGCAGCGCGCGAGCCATTCGGTGTTGAACTCGTGGTTCAGTTCCGCGCCGCGCGAGACGTCCCAGTCGCCCTTGTCCACCTTGACCATTTTGCCGGCGTGGCAGGTGATGCCGCCGTTGGAAAGGAAATAGGGCGGGTCGGCAAAGATGGCGTCGAAGCGACCTTCGGGATATTTCGCAGCAATGGCGTCGAGCAGTTCGAGGCAGTTGCCGTGATAAAGCCACAACCTGTGGCTGGCATCATGAAAAACTAATTCAGGCGTTCCTTGCGGACGGCCACCGTGATTGTCGCGGGGTTCGACAGCAATCGTCCCGTCTTCGCGAAGTTGGAAATGTGCGGAGGAAATTGGCGTTGCATGGAGACCGTTTGTCTCCAGCTTTGGCGGCGGCTTGCGATAAAACGATTTCTTCTTTTTCGGCACGCCCAGATCAATTGATCAGAAGTGCGGATCGGATCAAGTATAAAGACAGTCGAGTGACGAAAGGCGAGCGTCGAGGGTCACGGATTGGAGAGGCGGAAGAATTTGGCGGAACCGGTGATTGGATTTGTCATCAGAAAACTGGTGAGGTTGGTGCTGCGGAGGCCGGGTACGGCAAACCAGTCCGGGTTGGTGAGGTTGGTGGTGGAATAGAGGTTGTAATTGGCCGCCGCCGCTGGCCAGCTCAACACGACGTTGGTGCCGGTTTCATTAATGGTCAGCGTTGGAATGAAAACGACGGAAGATGTGCGCCGGACGACGACATCGGTTGGGGCGTCCAAACCGCTCGCAAAGATGGTGCCGTTGCCGTTGGTGTCGAATTTCATGACGGTGTCATTATAGTAGTTGGCCACGTAGAGGTTGCCCGCGCTGTCAAAGTCCATGCCTTCGGCATTCGCGTAGTAACCGCTTTCGCCGGGATCGTTGGCAAAGGGCGACGGGACGCCGCCCGCCGGCGAGAATTTCGCGATTTCGGTGGTATTGGTCAGGCAATAAATATTGTTGGCATTGTCAACGGCCAGACCCGGGCCGTGAGTATAGAAATCGGCAATGCCGGCGAAAACGGAGCCGTTGCCGTTGGGAGTGAATTTTGACATGGTGTTGACATTGCCATTGATGGCGTAAATGTTGCCGAGGCTGTCAATGGCAAGTCCATTCGGGTTGTTTAATATCAAGCCACTGTCATCGTCCGTGCCGAAGATCGTGCTGGAACCGGTGGGGGCATACTTCAGGATTTGGTTGTTGTAGGAATCAGCCACATAGACGTTGTTGGATTTGTCAACGACGAGACCGTAAGGCACACCGTAGGGAAAAGCAAAGGTGGTGGGGTTGCCGTTGGTATCGAATTTCTCAATGTTGCCAGAGTCATAATTTGCCACGTAAAGGTTGCCCGCGCTGTCAAGACCCATCCCTCGCGGATCTTCGAGGGAGGTGGTGGCGAACCGGGAACTGTAGCCGTTGGTGTCAAATTTCTGGATGAACTGGCCGTTGTCGGCGTCATAGAGATTGCCCGCCTGGTCAAAGGCCAGGCCGAACGGGAAATCCGTGCCGCCGTATTGGTTGAAGACGGTGCCGTTCCCGCTGGTGTCAAACTTCTCGATGGTGTTGGCGGTGCCGGAGTTGGCCACGTAGAGGTTGCTGGACGTGTCGAAGGCGATAAATTCCGGGTAATCAAGACCAGTGTTGGCGAACACGGAGCCGTTGCCGTTCTTGTCGAATTTCGCGACGGTGGGTGTGTTGCTGGCAGGCAGGTTGTTGACCACATAGAGATTGCCCGCCTTGTCAAACGCCACGCCAACCGGACTGTTCAAGTAGGAGCTATCCCCAAACTGGCCCAGGGAAGTACCATCCGGGGCAAATTCCGCGATGAAGCCGCCGTCGTTCGCCACGTAGAGGTTGCTGGACGAGTCAAATGCCAGTCCTTCCGGTCCGTTCAGGATGTTGCCGCTGCCATCGTCGGTGGCAAAGAGCGACGCAACACCATTGGTATCGAATTTCTCAATCGTGTTGGCGGCTTCGTTGGCCACATAGAGGTTGCCCGCCTGGTCAAACGCCAGGCCTGTCGGATAGTCCAGAATGGAGTTGTCGCCAGGGTCGATGGCGAAGAATGACGAGGCGCCGTTGGTGGTGAACTTCGAAATCGTGTTGTATTCCTCATTGGCCACATAAAGGTTGCCCGCCTGATCAAAGGCCTCGCCTTCCGGGTTGCCCAGGGAGGCCCGGGCGAAAATCGAGCCGGTGCCGTTGATAGCATATTGCCGGATGGTGCCGTCATATGAGCTGGCCACGTAAATGGTGTCGGCGCGGGCGGAAATGATGGACAGGAAACCGGCAAGGACGGCAATGATGAGTGCTCGTCGGCGCAGGTTTGAATTTTTCATAACGGGTAAAACACTTCCAACTGCGGTTCGGATATCGCAACCCACCCCGGTTGTCAATTGACAAAGGAAAACACCCTGTACTTGTGCACAGCCACCCGCTTTAGATTTTTCGGCACGCCCAGATCAATTGATCAGAAGCGTGGATCGGATCAAGATCAATTGCGCGCGGGTCTTTTTGATTTTGTTCCCTGCGATTTTCCCAAGGAGATGGTTAAACCAATTCAGCTCCTGAACCGCCCCTGGTCAGCGGCCATGCGCAGGAGTTGATTCCTACTTTCCGTTCAAGGTATCGGCGCCCGATTGGTGCTCAACATCGAGGCCGGATATTGGGAAGTTGAATTGGTGTTCATGCTGGTGTTGTCCGTGCCGTTATTGTCCGTGCTCCGGCAGCCGGTCGCCGCCAATATCGCAATGGCCAGCAGGAGGAATATCTGTTTCATAATTTTGTGATGTTATTGAGTTTTATCAGTTGTAAAATTCATCCTTCCGTTTTGCCCGTCTTGATAATGGCGCAAAGGGAAGGTGATTTTCGTGCTTAACTATAACACATGCGCAAGCCTCATGCCATGCCGCATTGCAATGAATTTCACAAGATTTTTTGACGATTTGCCGCATTATGCCCGTTTTTTAACTGCAAATTGCAAAGCGGAAGTAACAATTGCCGTTATTGTTTCAAAAACATCACCGTCAGTTCGCCTTGATCGGTAGTGCCACTACCACCGTTGTAAGAAGCCACGCTGCCCGCGTCGGTGTAACCGTAAACTGCGATGGTATGAGTTCCGGCAGTCAAGGTGGTGGCGAGACTGAGCGACCAGCGCGCTGCCGTTCCCGCCGTTGTTCCGGTATTGTTCACTAAATCCAGATTTGCATATCCGCCGTTGGCCGGGATGTTTTCATCAATCTCAAGATAAACGGCCACGTCCGAATATCCCGACGCCGCAGTGCTGGTCGTCCTCATGCCGCCGTCGGTCGCAATGTAAACCACACTGTTGGTCGGCACGACGACCGTCTGGGTCAGGCCGGGTAATGGCGTTGGAACGTCCAGCACCGGTTCGACATTTGCACTTCCATAAACGGTCGTGGCATTTTGGCCGGTCGTGCCTGACGATCCCGGCGGCCCTTGATTTCCAC
The DNA here is from genome assembly GCA_049509595.1 of Verrucomicrobiota bacterium. GTDB lineage: Bacteria > Verrucomicrobiota > Verrucomicrobiia > Limisphaerales > UBA11358 > UBA11358. The sequence continues at coordinate 12,751 of JBEKZT010000018.1, read as the reverse complement.
TCAACGCAAACACGGCCAGCGGCGAGGCGGTAATTGCCTGCCGCGGTATCAGCGGCATGAACGCGCCAGCCGACCCGTTTGTGCGCACGGAAATGTTCAACCAGCGGCTCCCGCCGGCATAGGCATTGGTCCCGAAGTCCAATGCGGTCGTGAACAAACCATTGGTGACCGGCACATCCAGATTGGTCACGGAAGAGTTAATTTGCGTTCCGTTGGTCACCGCGTTGAACAATGCGAATACAAAATCGAATGAACCGTTCGCCGCGTTGCCGCTGCTTTGCAGGTTGCCCTGATAAGTAATCAGGCTCGACTGCGCGAACGCGCCGTTGCAAACCGTCAGCCACGCCAACGCCGACATCATCGCCCATGCATATTTAAATTTCATAAACGCTTTGCTGAAATGTTGCCTTGATGCTCAAACATACAATGACTTTCATCCGGTTAAAATCCTTTTCAGGAAACGTGATTTTAATTGCGCGGCACCAGGCTGATTCCGCCCGATGGTCACGGCAGCGGCGGCCCGATTTGGACGCGATAGAATTGCATCGGCAAAGCGGCGGAATTGGTGTCAACCCAGAGGAAGGGCATCGCCGGCGAGTTGGTGATGAAAACGGTGCTCCAGTCAAGAAGGTTGGTTGAAGTCTCCACCGCATAGTCCGGCCCGGTTGCGCCGGAAATCTGGAAGCTGAACTGGCCGTTGTTCACTGCCAGCGCGGTGAGGGATGGCAGAATGAGCGGATTGACGGTCACCGTGAAACTCTGGGTCGCGCTCAAGCTGGGTGTGCCGTTGTCGGCCACCATCAACATAAACAAATTCGTAGTGCCCGCCTGTGTGACCTGCGGCCGCCAACTGAAATTGGCGTCGTTGTTGTCAATCTGGGTGAGCATTGCGTTGGTCAGGCTGCTCGACAAAGCGAAGGTCAATGTTGGCGGCGGTTGGTTCGTGTCCGTGGCGGTGGCGGTGGCGGTGAAGGCGATGGTCTGGCCGACATTGACGGTTTGATTTCCAATCGGTGCCAGCACCGGCGGCGTGTTGGTGGGAACCGGCGGGATCAATAAATCAACGATGGTGTAAGGTGGAACCAAGACGGTGAATTGGTTTCCCAGACCGGACACGGTGTTGGAAGATACGGGATAGCTGGGAAAATCGTTGGTGCCGATAAAATTGGTGAGACCGAACTGATACCAAGTGCCGGAGCTGGCGAGGGTCGGGCCCGTGATGTTCACGCTGGCGGAGATGGCGAGAACCGGGTCCATGTTGACGAACATGACGCCGGTCTTTCCGTCCTGTCGCGCTGTGGCATGGACGCGCAATTCACTTAGAGCGGACGTGGTGGTGAGGAAAGTATCACCGACGTTTGCCAGCAAGTGGGACATCTGCGCCCCATAATAAGCGTGGCCGGGTGTCTGGCTGTTCGACAGCATGTCAGTATGAAGTATTTGGTAGTCCACATTGACGATGCCATTTTCGATCCAGGTCAGATAGTTGTCCGCGGTATAAAGCGCAACCGGAGCGCCGGTGGCACCACCAGCACCAGTTTCAGTGATGGCAATTTTCATTTGCGAGGCATGGGCGGCACCGACGGTATTCGTCAGTTCCGTGAAAGTGCTGGTAACGGTTGCGACAATCCCGGTTGAGGCGGCGAGGGTGGCAGCGGTGTTACCGCCGGGATACCAGTGGATAATAACGAAGTCCACGTTGGTGCCCACCGCTTGTAGCAACGGGGTGTTGTAAGCATTATTGCCGGGGTCAAATCCAACCCCACACAGAATGGTGGGGTCCTGCGCCTTCATCGCGCTGATGAATTGAAATGAATTCGTGCCGTAGGCGGCGGGCGAAAGGGCGGGTTGGCCGACGCGGGCGGCGGGGTTGGTCTCCGGATAATGCAAATCGTATTCCCAATCCTGATTAGTGCCATAGTAGCCGTTGCCGCCAATTTCGTTGCCGATTTCCCAATATTTGACGCCCCAATGTTTCACATTATTGGCATAATTGACCCAGGCTGCAGCTACATTGGTGTCGCCACCACCAGTGTTGCTCGGATTTGAACCGTAATTGACGGTGATAATAGCGTGGGCACCCGCCGGGTTGACGATGTCATTCATTAAATTGGAAAAGCTGTCGCTCGAATTGACGTAAGCGCCGTCAATGCCCGTGTTGTTGGTCCAACAATAAACATCAGAAAAGGAACCTCCCGGATAACGGACGGCACTGATTCCAGCAGCTTTCAACTGCGTGGCAATGCTGGGGTAATTGATCAAAGAATTGTCAAAAACTGCCGTGCAAACGCCCAATCCCTGCAACGGCATGGTCGCCATTGGTTGTGAAGCATTGACACCCACATTGACGGGCGGAAGAACGGTCACGCTAGCCACACTGCTGGTGACACTGCCAGAACTGTTGGTCACGATGACGTCGAACTTGAATGTGCCGGCATTGGGTGGCGTCACAATCACACTTGAGTTGGTGGCATTGGGAATGTTGGTCAGCGTGCCGCTGCCGCCAATCATCTGCCATTGGTAGTAAAGCGGAGGTGTGCCCACTGCGGAAGACAGCAACGTAATCGGGGAACCGAGGTAAATGATATTTTCAGGCGTGACGACCGGCGTGCCGCCAAGTAGCTGGCTCGTGTTCGTCGTCAAGCCGATGTCGAAAACTGCGTCAAACGCCGGGCTGTCGTAAGTTACGGTGCCTCCTGCGCTTGGAATTAGTGCGGCCTGCCCACCACTGATGAGATTGGTAGACACGGCCAACCCATCCCAGCCATTACTGACCCGGTGAAAAGTATAAGCATAAGTCGTATTGGTCGCCAAAGGCACGGCCAAATTGGACCATTGCAGCCAGTCACCATCCGCATAACTGAACGAAGAAGAACTGGTGTAGCTGTCAATTAACGCGGCCACAGTGCCGGAAGACACCGAAAAAATCCGCAACTGATATGCCTGCGGCCCCAGACCGCCACTTCCTGAATCCAGCGGCGAGGTGCCGGTCTTGAAAGATGCCGAAGTCAAAATCACCGGGTTGGTTCCCGTGGTGAAAGTCTGTCCCGGTGGAATGGAATTGTCGGTGTAATAATTGAAGGAACCGGTCAGTCGCTGGTTTCCATTCGTGCTCAACTGGGAAATGTCATTGGGTCCGGGAATTGGATTGGCAGTGCCAATATCTATAAGAATTTGTGCGCGGGCAAATCCGGCCATGGTGGCGACGGCGGCAAATACCAAGACTGTGTTTCGAAAAGATTTCACCAAATGACGGGTTGCAAGTTTAAAACCTGCATTCTCCGTCGAGATAAATTGGAACTTAACTTTAATTTCATACGGGTTTATATCTCGACCGCCAGAATTGCAGCAATCTTTGGTCATATGACCGTCTATGGTCGCACACCTGCCCATCAAGGTCTATGCGAGTTTTTGCGTTACACGGGCAAAAGAGAGTTAGTTAGATTGGCGCCTTGATAAATTTCTTTGCACCCGCGCGGCTTTGCGCGAAGAATCCCGTGTGCAGACACGATTCCTTCTCGGCCCCGCCGGCTGCGGCAAAACCTTCCGCTGCCTGGCCGAAATCCGCGCCGCCTTGCGCCAAAACGCCGATGGTCCGCCGCTGATTCTGCTCGCGCCCAAACAAGCCACGTTCCAACTCGAACGCCAGTTGCTCGCAGAAAATTCACTGAACGGCTACACGCGACTGCACATTTTTTCATTCGAGCGGCTTGCGCGGTTCATTTTTGAACAATTGAATGTCACGCCGCCCGAACCTTTGAACGATGAAGGCCGCGTGATGGTGTTGCGCGCGGTGTTGATGCGATACGAAGGGAAATTGAAACTGTTCCGACAAAGCGCTCGCCGTCCGGGTTTCGCCCAACAACTCGGCCAGTTGCTCCGCGAATTACAACAGCATCAATTCACACCCGCTAAACTTCACGCGCTTGCCCAACGTCCAAACTTAGGCCGCGAACTGCAGGACAAACTCAACGACCTCGCCTTGTTGCACGAGGCTTACGCGAACTGGCTCGCCGAACACAAATTGCAGGATGGAAACTGTCTGCCGGACGCAGCCGCCGACGCATTGCGTTCTCAATCCCAGATTCACGATTCACGATCCACGATTCACAGTTTGTGGCTCGACGGTTTCGCCGAGATGACGCCACAGGAACTGGATTTGCTCGCCGCCGTCGTGCCGCATTGCGACCATGCGACTCTCTCCTTTTGCCTCGAAAGCGAGCCGCGCCCTGAAACTTCATGGCTTTCGATCTGGTCGGCCGTCGGCAAAACATTTCAGCAATGCCGGCAGCGGCTGGAAAGTCTGCCCGACTGCAAAATCGAAATTGAACTGCTGAAACGGGAGCCGCACAAGAGTCGCTTCGCGGAAAATCCAGCGTTGCGGCATTTGGAACAGAATTGGTCGCAGCCCATTCAAAACTCGAAACTCGAAATTCAAAATTCTGTTCGCGTCGTCGCCTGCGCCAGTCCTGAAACCGAAGCCGCGTTTGCCGCGCGCGAAATTTTGCAGTTCGTTCGCGGCGGCGGGCGTTTTCGCGACTGCGCCGTGCTCGTGCGCGACCTTGAAAATCATCACCAGCCGCTCGCGCGGGTATTTCACCGTTACGAAATTCCGTTTTTTCTCGACCGGCGCGAATCCGTCGCACACCACCCGCTCGCCGAATTGACCCGCAGTGCGCTCCGCACCATCGCGTTCGACTGGCCGCACGACGACTGGTTCGCCGCGCTCAAAGCCGGTTTTTTGCCCGTGAACGAAACGGCGATTGACGCGCTGGAAAATGCCGCGCTCGAATTTGGCTGGCGCGGGAAAAATTGGCGCGAGCCGCTCGCCAACGAACCTTGGGAGCAGTTGCGACAAAAAATCCTGCCGCCCTTTGAAAATCTCGCCGCGCAACTCGCGCGTCATAAAAACCAGCCAACCGGCGGACAATTGGCCGGGTCTTTGCACGAGCTTTGGAGCGAACTTGAGGTCGAGAAAACGCTGGAGCAATGGAGTTTTTCCGAGCCGGAACAGTCCCCAATCCATTCGACTGTTTGGGAACAAATGAACACGTGGATCGACAATGTCGCACTGGCGTTTTCAGGCGAAGCTTTGCCGTTGCGCGACTGGCTGCCGGTTTTGGAAGCAGGCCTGGCGAGCTTGACCGTCGGCGTGATTCCGCCGGTGCTGGACGAAGTGCTCATTGGCGCGGTTGACCGCGCGCGCAACCCCGATTTAAAACTCGCACTTGTGCTCGGCGTGAATGAAACGGTTTTTCCCGCCGCACCAACCGCGCCGATGATTTTGACCAGCGCTGACCGCGATGAATTGGAACAGGGCAGCGTTGTCCTTGGCCCGAATCTGCGGGATCAACTCGCGCGCGAACGTTACCTCGGCTACATCGCCTGCACACGCGCCAGCGAAAAACTCGTTGTTACTTTCGTGCGCCACGATGCCAATGGCAAAACACTGAACCCATCGTCGCTGATCACGCAAATCCAACAACTTTTTCCAAAAATTGAAATCGAAGGATTTCGCGCGGAAACGAATCCTGGTGAAACGGAGCATGTGAGCGAAATCGTGCCCATACTGCTGAAAATTCAAAACTCAAAACTCAAAACTCAAAATTGGGAAGAACTGCTTGCGCTTCCGGCGCTGGTTGAATTGGCAAAAAAACTGGGCACGTTGCGCGAACCAGATCCGGCGGAAAATCTGTCGCCTGCATTCGCGGAAAATCTTTACGGTTCGACCTTAAAATCCTCCGTCAGCCGGCTCGAAGAATTTGCCGCGTGCCCGTTCCGGTTCTTCATTCATTCCGGTTTGCGCGCCAAGGAGCGCAAGGTTTTCGAGCTGGACGCACGCGAACGCGGCAGTTTTCAACACGAAGTTCTGAAAATTTTCCACGACAACCTGACGAAAGAAGGCAAACGCTGGCGCGACATCACACCGGCGGACGCACGTGAGCGCGTCGGTAAAATCGCCGCTGAAACCGCGCCGGACTACCGTAACGGCCTGTTGCACACGGACGCACAAAGCCGCTTCGCCGCGCGCGTGCTCGCGGAATCGTTGCAGGATTTTGTCGAGACGCTCGTCACGTGGATGCGCGGACAATATGAATTTGATCCGGCGGTGGCGGAACTGGATTTTGGCTTCGACAACTCACCCGCACCTGCCTGGGAAATTGACTTGGGCAACGGACACCAGCTCGCATTGCGCGGGCGGATTGACCGGATTGATTTGTACCGCGAGTCCGGCGACCGCGCGTTGTGCGTGGTGATGGACTACAAATCCGGCCAGCGAAAACTAGACAAAATTCTGGTTGAGCACGGAGTTCAATTGCAACTGCCCGCGTATCTTGCGGCGTTGCGTTATTGGCCGCGTCCAGAATCATTACTCGGCGTAAAGCAATTGGTTCCCGCCGGAGTTTTTTATGTAAACTTGCGCGGTCAATATGAGAACGGCGGCACGCGCGCCGAAGTGCTCGAAGACGCCATCACCGCGCGCAAACGCGCGTATCGCCACACCGGACGTTTTGACGCGAGCGCGTTGCCAAAACTGGACAGTGTGAAAGCGGCGGATCAATTCAACTACCAGATAAAAAAAGACGGCAGTGTGCGGGCGAATTCGGTGGAAGCGTTGCCACGTGCGGAATTTGAAAAAATGCTCGACCATGTCGAAGCACAATTAACGGAAATGGGCCGCGCGATTTTTTCCGGAGAGACAAAAGTGGATCCGTATCGTAAAGGCAGCGCGACGGCGTGCGAGTTTTGCGATTACCGCGCAGCGTGCCGAATTGATCCGTGGATACATCAATGGCGCATGTTGCGCGCCCAACCGCTTGACGAAGTGCCGGAGAGGGAGCAAGTTTGATTGAACTCCATGAAGCGAGCCTTTGATTTGCACAGGATGCACCACGTTGAGTTTACGATACGCCGAAACGGAACAGGCAAATTAATGCGCCGACCGGGAAAAGAAATAATGGCAGGCTTCAATGGTATTCCTGTACCGTTTTCACTTCATAGCCCCGCTGCTTGAACGCGGCGATGCCGAGCGCGGCGGCTTTCGCGCTGCTTAACGTCGTCATGATCGGCGTGCTGGAGTAAATCGCCGTGGTGCGGATTTTTATTTCGTCGGCGCGCGGCGCGGCGCCGCTCGGCGTGTTGATAACAAGTTGAATTTCCTTGTTCTTGATCAAGTCCACAATGTTCGGACGGCCTTCAAGCAATTTGAGAACGCGCTGCACTTTCAATCCGGCTTCTTCCAAAATATTCGCCGTTCCGGCCGTCGCCACAAGTTCGAACCCCAAATCGAAAAATAATTTTGCGACGGCGGATACTTCTTTTTTGTGGACGTCACTGACACTGATGAAAATTTTCCCGGACAACGGCAGCGGCGAGTTCGCCGCCATTTGCGATTTGGCGTAGGCGGTTCCCAAATCGGCGTCGAGTCCCATGACTTCGCCGGTCGAGCGCATTTCCGGCGAAAGCAAAATATCCTGCCCGTGAAAACGGTTGAAAGGGAAAACCGATTCTTTCACCGCCCAATACTTCGGCCAGATTTCTTCGGTGAAATTTAACTCATTCAACGTTTTTCCGGCCATCACTTTCGCCGCAAGCTTTGCCAGCGGAAAACCAATCGCTTTTGAAACGAAAGGAACGGTTCGTGACGCGCGCGGGTTGACTTCGAGCACAAAAACTTCTTCACCTTTGACGGCGTATTGCACGTTCATCAGGCCGATGACTTTCAATTCGCGCGCCATTGCGTGCGTGTAAGTGCGAATGGTTTCAATCACACTTTTGGAAAGTGTGTGCGGCGGCAAAACCATCGCCGCGTCGCCGGAATGGACACCGGCAAACTCGATGTGTTCGAGCATTCCGCCGATGACAATCGTGCCTTCGTTCGGGTTTTTGAAATGGCCAACATCGGTGATGCAATCCACGTCCACTTCGGTTGCGTCTTCCAGAAATTTATCAACGAGCACCGGACGTTCCGGCGACGCTTCGACCGCGAACTTCATGTAGTGCGACAGCTCGGCGTCGGAATAAACAATCTGCATGGCGCGTCCACCGAGCACAAAACTTGGCCGTACGAGAACTGGATAAGTCAGCCGCTTGGAAATGACGAGTGCTTCTTCGGCGTTTGTGGCGAGTCCGTTCGGTGGCTGCGGAATTTTCAGTTTGTCGAGCATCGCCGCAAACAATTTTCTGTCTTCCGCAATTTCAATGCTCTGCGGCGAAGTGCCGATGATGTTGACGCCGTTTTTCTGCAAACCGAGCGCGAGGTTCAGCGGTGTTTGCCCGCCGAATTGTGCGATTGCGCCCCAGCATTTTTCGCGTTCGTAAATGTGCAGCACGTCTTCCAGCGTGAGCGGCTCGAAGAATAGTTTGTCGCTCGTGTCATAATCCGTCGAAACGGTTTCAGGATTTGAATTGACCATGATGGTTTCAAACCCGTCTTCTTTCAAAGCGAACGCGGCATGAACGCAGCAGTAATCAAATTCGATACCCTGCCCGATGCGGTTCGGGCCGCCGCCGAGAATCATCACTTTTTTCGCGGTGTTGCCTTTAACTTCATCGTCGCCGCGATCATAAGTGGAATAATAATACGGCGTGTAAGCTTCAAATTCTGCAGCGCAGGTGTCCACGAGGCGGTAGCTCGGAACGAGATTCAGTTTTTTCCGCAGCGCGCGAATTTCGTCCTCGGTCGTGCCGGTCAAATGGGCAATCTGCCGGTCAGAAAATCCGAGCGACTTGGCTTTGGCGAGCAGTTTCGAGTTCAAAGTCCGCACAGTAAGCCGAAAAAAAAATTGCGTGTCCAGCGAGATTGAATCGTCTTGATGATTTGGCCGGTTTCCGTTACGAAAATGCCGATGAAAAAAATTGGCCATGCGATGTTATGGTTAACACTGTTCACTCCAATTTTCGCAGGCGCGCAAATTGATCCGGTCAAACGCGACTTGATTCAATTTGGTTACAATGCCGCGCTCGAAGGTCGCGCCCCATTCGCCGGTTACGCGTTTTATTATCACAACCAGCCGGATTTCTTACGCACGAATCTCACGTTGCGTCTGGCGTTGGCACCAGTTTATCTCGATTCCGAACTTGGCTTTGTCAATGGACTTGGCCCGAACACGGACTTTGCAATTGGCTTGGCCGGTGGCGGTTTTGCGGACAGCTACAATGAAATTCGCGGCGGTACATTTTTCCCAAACGAATCTTTTGACGGCAACAGCGCGGAATTATCCGCCAGCGTTTATCATTTATTCAACCCCGCCAACCGCGTTCCGCTGAATTTAATTTTGCGCGGCACGGCGCATTATTCCGTTTACGAACGCGACAACGATACAGCAGTAAATTTTCAACTCCCGAACGATCACGCCACTTTCAGTGTGCGCACCGGATTGCGTTGGGGTGGAATTGAGCCGACGCTTCTGCCACCGCTCGCGATGGAATTGTCCGTTTGGTATGAAGGCCAGTTCCGCACTGACCCGGGCGCGTATGGTTTCGGCGGCGACCGCGACCTCGCGTCGCAATCACATTTATTTTGGGCCGAAGCTGCACTTTCATACACGCTGCCGAAAAGCCAGCAAAACTTTTCCGCTCGCCTGCTCGCCGGCACGAGTGTGGACGCAGACCGTTTCAGCGCGTATCGCCTCGGTGGAGAATTGCCGCTGGTGTCGGAATTTCCACTGACGTTGCCCGGCTATTTTTATCAGGAAATCAGCGCACGACAATTTGTGTTACTCAATGGAAATTACATTGTACCGCTCGACCGAAAACAACATTTCAGCTTCGACCTGACCGCTTCGAGCGCCTTCGTGGATTATTTGCCCGGAGAATCGCAACCCGGCAACTGGCTGAACGGCGTCGGTGGCGGCATTCTGTATCGCTCGCCCGCCGACCGTCTGAAAATCATGGTCAATTATGGCTACGGCGTGGATGCCATTCGTTCGCATGGACGCGGCGCAAACAGCATAGGGCTTCTTATGCAACTCGATTTGGGCCGCATGCGTGGACATAATTTCAACCCTGCGAGTCCCGGCCATTGGCGGGGCTTGCAATGGCTTTTCGGCAGTTAAATCACTTGCGCGCCATGCCAGCGCCTGCTTCATTATGCGAACAAGTGCGGATATGGTGGAATTGGCAGACACGCTACTTTGAGGTGGTAGTGCCGCAAGGCGTACAGGTTCAAGTCCTGTTATCCGCACCAAATAGAACTTTCCTGACACAGCCCTGATACAAGAAACGGCTGAAACCGAAGGCGCGAATTTGAAGTTTCCAAAGCGCATCGAACATCGTCGCCGCGTCGCAATCGTATGCGGATGCCACCGCGCTTGGATGAAATTTTCTTTGCGTGAATTCAGCCTATTATTTAGTATCATTTCACCAATGAGATTTGTTTTATCTTCCGCCGGCTCCAAGGCAACCCGGTTCTGGTTCACCGCGTTGTTTGCTGCATGCCTCAGCTTGCGGGCCGACGAACCGGTAACAAACATTGCCGGTATGGGTAACTCCGACACAAATTCTGGTGTCAGCCCCATTGAAAATTCCGTGGTGAAGGTTTTCGCCACAGTACGTTACCCCAACCCTTATCAGCCGTGGACAAAACTGTCTTCGGAAGACATTACCGGCAGTGGCGTAGTGATCGAAGGCAAGCGCATATTAACTAACGCCCACGTCGTTAATTATGCTGGCGATGTGCAAATCCAAGCGAATCAGGCTGGGGACAAAATTTCCGCCACTGTGGAGGCCATCGCTCCGGGAATTGATCTGGCGGTACTTAAGCTGGATGATGAAAGTTTTTTTGATACGCATCCACCGCTCGCGCGGGCCAAGACGTTGCCGGGCATCAAGGATATGGTTCTGGCCTATGGATTTCCGGAAGGCGGCAACAATCTTTCAATCACCAAGGGAATCGTTTCGCGCGTGGAGTTTACTCCGTATAACTTTCCGGTTTCCGGTCTGCGTATACAGATTGACGCGGCCATCAATCCCGGCAACAGCGGCGGTCCGGCAGTGGTGGGTAATAAGATGATCGGTCTGACGTTCAGCCGCCTCGATAACGCTGAAAATATCGGCTACATTATCCCCAACGAGGAGATAGACCTATTTCTTCAGGACATCGCGGATGGTCATTATTATGGCAAGCCCGCCATGTATGATACTCTGCAAACGTTGGAGAATTCCGCCTTACGCTCGTTCCTCAAACTTGACGACTCCGTCCACGGCATTGTAGTTCACAAACCTTACAAGAATGATTCGGCATATCCGCTCAAGGAATGGGATGTCATCACTAAGATTGGAGATAAGCCGGTAGACGACCAGGGCATGATCAGGCTGGGTGACGACCTGCGGGTGCGCTTTCAATATGAAATTCAGCATATTGCTACCAATAGTACTGTGCCGCTGACTATTGTCCGTGCCGGTAAAGAAATTAAGATCAATCTGCCCCTTTCAGCAAATTATCCGCGATTAATTCCCAATTTGAATGGCGCTTATCCGTCTTATTTCATTTACGGGCCATTGGTCTTTTCCACTGCCACGGAAGAATATCTGGGCGGTTATATGCAGACAAAATATGGCACGGAAGTGATGGCGGGTCTGAGTGCCAGAGGCAGTCCGCTGGTCACACGAGCGACGGACCAGCCCAAGTTTCCAGGTGAAGGTTTGGTCATCATCCCTTCACCCTTCTTCCCGAATACGCTGGATGAAGGCTATGGTGATCCGCGGTCACAAGTAGTGAAAGCGGTCAACGGTATCCAAGTAAAAAATCTAAATCATCTTGTTGAGATTTTGCGCGATGCAAAAGGAGAATTCATTACGGTCGAATTTTACACTCTTTACAGCGAAACAATGATTTTCCCGCGAACCGAGATGCTCACCGCTACGGATGAAATCCTTAACGACAATGGTATTCGCTCGCAAGGTTGCCGGACGTAATGACGATTTGGAACGCCAAATCTTCCCAGTAAAATAAAATTCACGTTTGGATTCTGAGGTATGAGTGTGCATCCATCGGCGATTGGTTCGTAAGCGAGCAGTGGGCGGCCGGTAGCCGAGCAGAGACCAGTTTCTGAACGGGCATTCGCGTTTAGTTTTGGAAGATGCCTTGGGGGCAGATGCAGGACGTGAGTTAATGACATCGTTCATATCGGCAAGCGAACCGTTCCTTGTTTATCAGTAGGATTGTTTTTCCATCGAGGTGAACGGCGAATCTATACCAGAATATCCATCCCTATAAATTCCAAGATTTTTGCTTCCAGAACACGTTTGCACCATTCAATTGACGAATTGTTGATTCCCAGTTCCATTGCAACGATTTAGCCATTTCATTCACATACCGCATGGGGCGATTTTAAATGTGTGAATTTTACCACAAGATCATCTTAAATTAAGGCACTGCCGAATTTTTGATCGCCCAAAAAAATCGGTATTTGCTCCATTATTTCTGCCATTTTAAGTCCATCAGAACTGTCATGCTGTTAGCACGATCCTCACCCCAAATTGTGCCGGTCGCTGACCTTTGACACTCGGCAGGGTTACACCCCATAGCGCCCGCAAGATCGTCAGGTGATCCTCTTAGCCATGAACAATAATATGCGACTCGTCGAAGTGGAAGTTGCGGCTTGCGTTGTGGCGGTGGCAATCGTTGCTTTGATTTTAATGACTGGTAACGCCATTTGGAAATGCATGGTCTCAGCATGGCCCACTGCGATGTTATTGGTTGCTTGTGTTTTGACAGGCTGTCAATCACCGCAAGTTATGTCTCCGA
>JBEKZT010000179.1:0-4677 GCA_049509595.1 Verrucomicrobiota bacterium | reverse complement strand
CACTTTGGCTTTTTCGGAAACGACTTGGCTTTCGGAAGCTATGGCTTTGTGTGACTTTGGCTAACGTGGCAGGATATATCGTGATTGCGATTGTTTTAGAGTTGAGTCATTTTTAACTAACAAGTAGATAGACTGCAAATTTTCTTCGCCGCCTTCGCGTCCATCGCGCGACGCAAAATGAAAATTGAAACCATCCTGACGCCGGCGGAATTGCCCGCGCTCGCCCAACGCGATTTGCGCGCGACCGCGTGCGTCGTGTTCGACGTGCTGCGCGCGACCAGCACGTTCGTGACCGCGCTGCACCACGGCGCCAAAGCCATCATCCCCGTCAGCGAAATCGCCGAGGCACTGGCAATTCGACAAAAACAACCAGACGTTTTGCTCGGTGGCGAGCGCAACGGCGTGAAAATCCGCGCAGCGCAGAAGTGGGATAGGCATCTTGCCTATCCAGAACAGGCTGGAAGCCTGTCCCACGACCACAGCGAAATTGATTTCGACCTCGGCAATTCGCCGCGCGAATACACGCCGGAAAAAGTGCGCGGCAAAACCATCGTCTCCACGACCACGAACGGCACGCGCGCGTTGCGCGCCTGTGCGGGCGCGCAAACAATTCTGGCCGCTTCGTTTTTGAATCTCATCGCCTCGGCAAATTTCATTTGCCAAATTCAGCCGGAGCAGGTTCTGATCGTCTGCGCCGGCACGCGCGAAAACAAGGCGGACGAAGACGTGCTGGCGGCAGGCGCGTTGTGTGAATTGCTGGGCTGGTGGGGCGAGACTACTGGCGAGCCGAAGAAAAAACAAAATTTGCAGCGTTCCGGCTCGCGAGGACGCTCGCCCCACCAAAAAGAGATTTTTGAATTTTCAGATTCCGCCGAAATCGCGCGGCGTGATTACGCGCGGGCTAAATCTGATTTGTTAGCAGCAGTTTCTAAATCGGAAAATGCGCGGCGTTTGCTGGCGATTCCTGAGTTGCGCGATGATGTGACGTTTTGTTTGCAAAGGGACATTTATCCGCTCGTTGCAAAAATGGGAACCGACGGCTCTCTTTATTGCTCCTATTGACAGTTGGCGCAACTCGCGCGACCTTGAGGTGTTAAATGACTAGGTGTTGATTATGAAAACGCGAAACTTTCAAAAACCGTTATTGACCGCAATTATTGTCACAATGCTGGCTCTGAGTGTTGTGGCACAGGATTCTTCCAACTCTGCCGCCCAAGCGACAGCTGTCAGCCAGCCTGCGCCACAATTATCCTACGGCGTGCCGCAGGTTTTGCAGCTTGCCCAGGCGAAAGTCAGCGACGACACCATTGTCGCTTACATTCAGAATTCCGGAACGATTTACGCCTTGAACGCATCTGAAATCGTTTATTTGAAACAGCAGGGAATTTCCGACGCCGTTCTCAACGCCATGTTGAACCAACGCAGTCGGCTGGCGCAATCGGCAACACAACCTGCACCGCAGCAAAATTATTCCGACAGCAGCAGCGCGCAAACTCCTAATGCCACGGTGCAACCGACGGTGACTTATGTGCAAACCGTTCCGTCGCCAACGGTCTATGTTGTTCCAGACACACAAACTTACTATTATCAACCGTATTATTATGGATATTACGGATGGCCTTATCCCGCAGTTTCGCTTTCCTTTGGATTTGGCGGTTGGGGCGGTTACCACGGCTATCATGGCGGGGGTGGTTTCCACGGCGGCGGCTGGCATCACTGATAATCTAAATCTTCTCAGGCTGATTTTTCAAAAGTCCGGCGTTGACACCCGGCGAAAATCTGGTTCAATGTCCGACCCTTTGCGGGAAAATTTATGTATGCAGTTTTAGAAACAGGCAGCAAACAGTATCGCGTCGCTGCGGGCGACAAGCTCGAAATCGAACGCCTTGAAGTCGAGGCGGGCAAGCCGGTCACGTTCGACCGCGTGCTGCTCGTCAACAACGGCGGCAAGCTCGCCGTCGGCGCGCCCACCGTCACCGGCGCGACTGTCGTGGCGGATGTCGTCGAGCACAAGCGCGGCGAGAAAAAACTCACGTTCAAGATGAAACGCCGCAAGGGTTATCACAAGACCATCGGCCATCGTCAGGAACTGACCGTGGTGAAAATCACGGCGATCAACGCTTAAATTTTATGGCACATAAAAAAGGTCAAGGCAGCGTCCGCAACGGGCGCGACAGCGTCAGCAAACGGCTCGGCGTAAAAGAATTTGGCGGCGAAGTCGTCAGTGCGGGCAGCATCATCGTGCGCCAGCGCGGCAGCAAGTTCATCGCGGGCAAGAACGTCGGCACGGGCCGCGATTGGACGCTCTTTGCGCTCGTGGACGGCAAGGTGAAGTTCGACAAGAACAGCCGCCGCGTGAACGTCGTGGCCGAGGCCGCCGCCGCGAAGAATTAAATTCCGGCGCGAACAATTTTCAAAGCGAGGTTCGCTCGTTGAATGTTCCTGTAGTTTAATGGCAGAACAGGAGATTTTTGAGTTTATTGGAAACTGTAGATTCAGATAATCCCCATGCAAGGGTTCGATTCCCTTCAGGAACACTTTTGATATTTCGGCTTGCTTTTCTAGTCAGGTCAAACGATAATAAAAATGTTCTTACAAGTCCTGCTGCTTCGTCGGTGGGATTGCGGGAGTAGCCAGAAATGGTTGCTCCCGCTTAAATTTTATGGCTCATCGGCCTCGTGCATACGTTTATGTAGATGGGTTTAATTTGTTTTTCCGCGCCCTGCGCGGAACTTCTTTCAAATGGCTTAACGTCTACGCGCTTTGCGAAGAAATTCTGCCGCAATACGACATAATCAAGGTCAATTATTATACTGCAAAAATCCGTTCGCGCGGCGACCCGCAAAAGTCGCTCCGCCATGAAACCTACATTCGCGCATTAAGGACTTTGTCCAAGGTGGAAATTATTTATG
This sequence comes from Verrucomicrobiota bacterium, assembly GCA_049509595.1. Classification (GTDB taxonomy): domain Bacteria; phylum Verrucomicrobiota; class Verrucomicrobiia; order Limisphaerales; family UBA11358; genus UBA11358. The sequence goes on along the minus strand of JBEKZT010000179.1, from coordinate 1,765 downwards.
GCACTTACTCCATGCAAAAAGTTAAACGCGAATTGGTCGCAGTCAGCTTGCTTACGCGGTTGAAAAGAATTTTCGGGATTGAAGTTGGAATGAATCGTTGCGTTAAGGTTTATGACCCGAAAGAAAAAGGTTCGGATGTAAATCTGGCCGTTCACATGGTCAATGATGCGTGGCAAGATTGTTATGACGTGGGCATATTGATTTCAAATGACACGGATTTGCTGGAAGCGGTCAAAGCTGTTCGGCAAACCTGCAAAAAGAAAATTGGCATCATCAATCCCCACAAAGACCCAAATCCAGAACTGCATAAAGAAGCCGATTTCGTGAGGCAAATCCGAACCAACCATTTAGCGGCGGCGCAATTTCCTGATAGAATCCCAAACACAAAAATCAGCAAACCAGTTAATTGGTAATTAGGAAATTGAATTAATTTCATGTTCATTGACGAAATAAAAATTTACGCGCAGGCGGGGCACGGCGGCAAAGGTTGCGTCGCGTTCCATCGCGAGGCCTATATTACCAAGGGTGGCCCGAGCGGCGGCAACGGCGGACGCGGCGGCAGCGTCATCCTGCAGGCCGACCACGACCTGAACAATCTCATCGGCCAGTATTACGTCCCGCGCCTCATCGCGCCGGGCGGCGACGCGGGCATGGGCAAGGGCATGGACGGTCACGCGGGAAAAGACCTTATCATCAAAGTTCCCTGCGGCACGCTCGTGTGGAAATTGCCGTCGGCAAAACCGGTTGAAAAAATCGAGGACGAGGATGACGACGACGACGCCGAGCAGGAAAATAAAAATCCGATGTTCAGCACGAGCACGGGCAAACGTCCGTTGCTGCGCCGCGCGGCCAGCGCTCGCGCGATGGAAATTGATCTCTCGAAAGACGACGCGGACGCAGAAAAACTTTCAGTCATTTCAGCGAAAGGCGAACTCGTCGCCGATCTCACGCAGCACGGGCAGCAATTTGTTTTGTGCAAAGGCGGTCGCGGCGGACTGGGCAACCGCAATTTCGCCACCGCCGCGCGTCAGACACCGCGGTTCGCGCAACCGGGCGAGCCGGGCGACGAAGGCGATTTTCTGCTGGAACTGCGCATCGTCGCGGAAGTCGGCCTCGTCGGTTATCCGAACGCGGGCAAGTCCACGTTGCTCACGGCCATTTCCCGCGCGCGCCCGAAAGTCGCGCCGTATCCGTTCACCACGCTGCATCCGCAGATCGGCATCGTCGAATACGCCGACTGGAAACGGCTCACGGTCTGCGACGTGCCGGGCTTGATCGAAGGCGCGCACAAAAACGTCGGCCTCGGCCACAAATTTCTGCGCCACATCCAGCGCTGCAAAATCCTCGTGCTGCTGCTCGACATGGCCGGCACGGACAACCGCAAGCCGTGGGACGATTACAAACAATTGCTGAACGAACTGGAACTTTATGATCCGGCGCTTGTGAAAAAACCGCGCCTCATCGTCGCCAACAAAATGGATGAGTCCATCGCCGAGGAAAATTTGAAGCAGTTCAAAAAGAAAATCAAAAAGACGACCCTGCTGCCGATTTCCGCCGCCTTCGACCAAGGCCTGGAGCAGTTCAAACAGTCCATCCGCGACGCCGTCGAAGAAGCCTCCGCCTAATCGGTACTGGCTTTATTAATTGGTGTAGGAGACGACGTGAGGAGTCTCTAACTATATAAATCTTCTCGGTTTCCTTGCCGAATCCGTGTTCATACCTGTCCATCCGCGGTTAATCCAATTTCCAAAAATCGCATCAACGT
>JBEKZT010000178.1:0-4690 GCA_049509595.1 Verrucomicrobiota bacterium | reverse complement strand
TGCACCGAGCGCAGAATTGATTGCGTGCGCGAGCAAATGAACTTCAATCGGCTGGCGCTGGCCAGCGACAACGAGCGCTTCACTCCCGTGTTTAAGCAAGTCGTTGGCACAATTGAATGCCCATTGAGATTCAAAGTCGGAAGCAGGCGGCGGAACAGGTCCGTGATTAGGAGAATTAGTCCAACCTGAAATCAATTCTGCAACTTTTCCAACTGCACTTGCTGCCACGCGCAGCCGATGATCCGCATTTGCGCCAGTCAAAGTGAAAAGCGATTCCATCGCGTAAAGCCGGCTCATGCCGTCGCCAGCCTTGCGGCTCGCGGCAAATTTGCGGATGTGATTATGCGCGTCGTCCTCGCCGCCGAGAAAATCGCAGTCGAGCGACAAAATGACTTTCGCCTTGTCGAAATTGAAAACTGGGCGCACCGTCTGGCCGAACGCCTGCGTCGCCGCGCGCTGGTGGATGCCGGAATCAATCGCGTCGTAGGTGAACCATTTCGATTGCGGAAATTTCTGCGCAATAATTTTTTGCAGCCGCGCACGCGAGGGCGACGTGCTGCTTTCCGCGAGAAACGCCAGACCTTCGCCTTGATTCGCAGAAAATTTCGCGGACAAGTCGTCGAGAAATTTCAACGCTTCTTCGCGTGAAACGATTTTGCCGTCGTGTTTGAAATGCCGCGCGCGGTCAGGGTCATACAAATTCAAAATCGAAGCCTGCGCATAACGATCCGTGCCGCCGTTGCCGCCAGGATACAGCGCGTTGCCCTCGATTTTTATCGGACGACCGTCGTAAGATTTGACGACGAGTGGAATCGCGCCGTTGCGCGTCGGCATCGCGGTCGCATAATATTCCGCTTTGCCGTAAACGTAATCTTCCGGCTGCTTGCCGAACGGTTCGAGTTTTTCTTCCGGTCGCCGGCAGCCCGCACCGGCCAAACCCAAACCCGCGAGCGCAAACGACGCGGACATGATTTTGAGAAAGTTTCGGCGGGACTGGCCGTCTTGCATTTCACTCGCGCCCTGCGGAAATTCGCGGTGCAACCATTCCTTGAACTCCGGCGTATCAGCCAGTTCGTCCAGACTGCGCCAGTAACGGCGGCCGGTTGCTTGCGCAGGAGTTGTTGGGTTTGAATTCATTTTTATCGGTGACAGGCCGAGCAGCTTTGCAGTGATTCCACTTTCCAATCGTGAACGAATTTCGCGCCGTTGACTTCCTGCATTTGGGCGGCCTTGACGGGATCGGAATCCCATTTCCAACCCAAGTCCGTGACTTTGTCGGGCGGGCGAATGTGCGCCGCCGGGTCACGATGGCAGTCGAGGCAAAAGCTCATGCTGAACGGCTTGGCGTGATAAACCTCGTCCATCTGATCAACGCGTCCGTGGCATTCCACGCAACTGATGCCGCGCGCGACGTGGACGGAGTGGTTGAAATAAACGTAATCGGGCGTGATATGAACCTGCACCCAGGGAATCGGTTTGCCGGTCGCCGCGCTTTCACGGACGATGGCGAGTCGCGGATCATCCTTCAAAACCTGGTTGTGACAATTCATGCAAGTGGACGCAGCGGGGATGTTCGAGAACCACGATTTTTCCACGCCGCTGTGACAATAACGGCAATCAATGCCGAGTTGTCCGGCATGAACCTTGTGCGAAAATGGAACCGGCTGAATTGGCTCGTAGCCGACGCGTGTGTATTTGGGCGTGAAATAGTAAGTCACGCCCGCAGTCACAGCGCCACCGGCCAGCGCGGCGCCAACGCCAAGCACCAATGGCAACCAGTTTGTCCACTTCGGAAAAATCGCTGACATCTCAATGTTCCGCGTTAAAAATCAAGTCCCCTGAACGCGGGACGGCGGAATGTTTAATCCATGCGCGATTCGCCTGCAAGAAAAGTTTGTGAAAAATTTCACGTTTTATCCGGAAGTAATCTTTGGCTTGGAAAACTCTAATGTTTCATGCCGTCAAAATTTATGCCGCGAAACGAGAACGAGGCCTGATCCACCAAAATTCTTGTCCGCCAAAGACAATTCTGTTAAGTCCAAGCCACATGCCAACACGCCAAGGCTCCATTCGACTCTTCCAGCTTTTCGGCATCACCGTGTATCTGCATTGGGCGTGGTTTATCGCCATCATATATTTCATCAATCGGGCCAGAGGTTATTCGTCTCCAGTCTGGAGCGTGCTGGAATGTCTTTCATTGTTCCTGATCGTGCTGATTCATGAATTTGGACATCAACTCGCCTGCCGGTCAGTGGGCGGAAAAACCCACGACATCATCCTCTGGCCGCTCGGCGGCGTGGCTTATGTGACTCCGCCGCAACGCCCCGGCGCGCAACTTTGGAGCATCGCCGCCGGACCGCTGGTGAATGTTATTTTATTTCCGCTATTCCTGACCTTGTTTCTTTTTGCAAAATCCGCCGGCTGGGAAGATGTGAATCCAAACGTCTTCAATTTCGTTTTCATGCTCTTTTATATCAACACCGCCCTGCTCATTTTTAACATGCTGCCGGTTTATCCGCTCGACGGCGGCCAAATCTTGCGTTCGCTGCTGTGGTTTGTGTTTGGACGCGTGCAAAGTTTGATGATTGCCAGCGTCATCGGATTTGTCGGCGTGATCGGTTTGATTGCCTTTGCGATTTGGGCGCAATCCGTCTGGCTCGGCATTTTGTGTGCGTTTATTTCGATGAATTGCTGGAATGGATTTCAACAGGCGCGGGCGATGTCGCGGATGGCCGCAATGCCGCGACGGGAAAATTTTGCGTGTCCAAATTGCAAAACCGCGCCGCCGATTGGCGCGTTTTGGTTGTGCGGCAAATGCCAGAAACCGTTCGACACTTTTGAAACACAGGGCGTCTGCCCGCATTGCGGATCTCAATATGCCGCCACTTCATGTCCTGAGTGTGGAAGTCTGCGGCCGTTTAGCGAATGGCATGTTTCAAATTCAATTCCGCCTCAAGCGTAATGACGTTCGGTGAAATCAAAATGACGACATGGAACGAATGAAACGCTGAAATCTCATCCGCCCGTGAAATGCCGGACAGTTCCCGCGAAATCCTGACTCTCTCCCGTAAAATCCCGGATGCCTCCCGCGAAGTCCTGCATCCTTCCCTTAAAATCCCCGATGTCTCCCGCGAAATCCCAGACGCCTCCCGCAAAGTCCTGAGTCGTTCCCGCGAAATCCTGCGGGCTAAAAACAGGCTAAAACCCTATAAAAATGGCAAAAAGTGAAGTTTTCTGGCAGTTCCAACCCTGCCACCGTTATCCCATTATCAAAAACAGACAGTTTGAGGAGCGACTGGACGCGCCAACCACAACGACGACGAGGTTAAAGTGACGAAATGGAAACGGAAAATTGTCGAGCGAAGAACGCGAAGCGGGCGAAGGATTTTTTAGCCAACAATCTTGCAACTTTCGTCGCACTCGGGTTGAGCTAAAAGATTATCATTCCATTTTCCGTCCGCGTGAGTTCGCAAATAAGGATTTTTTCCAGCTTCTTTTACAACGCCAACGTAACATTTTTTCCCTGTGGCTTTCTCCACAGTGTAAAATTGATTGACCTTGCTTTCAATTTGGTAAATCGCACTTTCTCTCGTGAGACGCCATTTGTCTGCGAGATTTCCAATGTGCATAATGTGCTCGTGCGCGCTTAAATGATGCGGCTTATTGATGCAGGTCACTTGATATTCTGCCATACGTCGCCTTTATTTATTTCTTCCTAAAATCATTTTTTCAAGATTAAACGAACGATGTGGAAAAAGCCAAATCTATTTCAATTCAGGCAAGTCAGTTCTTTGACAAATTTTCGCAGCGAACGACTGCGCTTCAGTGTAGTTTTGTCATTCAAATCTAATTTTTGAGCCAACTTTTTCCCGTAAACGTGTTTGATCCATTTCTCGTCGGCTTTCAGATGTCTTTTTATGAGCGCATCTATATTTTTCCCGTCTGTTTGATTTCCAATGGCCGAAGAAATTGGTTTTTTGAACAAGGGAGAATTATCGAGAATCTGCGGATTTGCCAAAAGCCAACACTCAAATTTGGGATTAGGAATGACGACGGCAACCGGCATCATTAAGCCGTCTGCACCACGCAATGATTGAAGGCGAGCCACAGCTTGATCGGCAAGTTCGGGACAACATTGCGGACGGGTTTCTCGATCAACAACAATTAAAACATTGTCTGGTTTATTAACGGAACTCTTTTTTGCAAAAGCTCTCACATACGGATAAAACTTCAGGCAAACAACTTTATCCCATGCGTGCGTCGCTCCAACGCCGTGCAAATGGTGAACACCTACTATTGTGTGATTGAACTTCGCAACGAGCGTAGGAAGACAATAAAATTCAGTTTGCCCTTCGCCAATTATCCCAATTTTCATTTACCTTTTGGAGGTTGACCGAATAAATCTGCTTCTTCCACGATTGGCACGTCGGGAACTGCGCCAATTCCCCCCGAAAGCCAATATTTTCCAAGGTCTAAAAAATCTTCGTTTATTATTTTGGAAAGGTCAGCCTCTCTGTCTATCGCTCTTCCAATGCGACTGATGCCATCCTGGCGCTCCATCAAATAAAGTTCTTCGGGTTTTGATTCAGCAACCACCAATGGCGAATGTGTGGTAATAAAAATTTGCCGTCTGCTTGATTGTTCTCGGCATCTTTCCAAAAACTTTTTTAGAATCCAAGGATGCAGGGTG
>JBEKZT010000177.1:0-4760 GCA_049509595.1 Verrucomicrobiota bacterium | reverse complement strand
TGTGCTGAAAGGCGAACTTGGCTTCAAAGGGTTTGTGGTGTCCGACTGGGCAGCCATCGACCAGCTTTCACCCGATTACAAATCTGACGTTGAGATGTCAATCAATGCCGGTTTGGACATGATCATGATTCCCTTTGGCCCGGGAAAAACAAATAACTATGTTGAGTTTATTCAAGATCTGAAGGAACTGGTGGCGGAAGGAAAAGTTCCGCAGTTGCGGATTGACGATGCCGTCTCCCGTATTTTACGAATTAAATTCCAGATGGGACTTTTTGAAAATGCCTACACTGACCCGTCACTGACAGCGCAAATTGGTTCCGTTGAACATCGTCAGATCGCCCGTGAATGTGTGCAGCAGTCGCTGGTCTTGCTCAAAAACAAAAAACATACCCTGCCCTTGTCCAAAAATTTCAAACGTCTTGTCGTCGTGGGCAAAGCCGCAGACGATCTTGGCATCCAATGCGGCGGCTGGACGGTTTCATGGCAGGGTTCGGGACAGTTGACCAGCGGCACGACCATTCTTCAGGCAATCCGCCAAACCGTTTCGCCGGAAACAGAAGTGACGTTTTCTCCCGATGGCAGCGACGTGAAAAATGCCGACGCCGTTGTTGTGATCATTGGCGAATTGCCTTACGCCGAATTCAAAGGTGACCGCACGAATTTGGATCTCGCCCCCGAAGACGCTGCGTTGGTGAAAAAAGCCAAAACCTCCGGCGCGCCGGTAACGACGCTGCTTCTTGCTGGTCGCCCGTTGATTCTTGGCTCTGCACTTGACGACAGTGATGCCTTCATCGCGGCGTGGCTGCCGGGCACTGAAGGGCAAGGCGTGGCCGATGTGTTGTTTGGCGATGTAAAGCCAACGGGCAAACTGCCGCGTGAGTGGCCGCGCAACGACCACCAATTCACCGCAAACGCCCTGAAAGACAGACCACTTTTTAAATTCGGATTCGGCCTGACTTACTAAATGATTTAAAACTGAATTTTATGCCAACTCAAACCGAAGAAAATGCGATCCTCGAAAAAACCAGGGAGCTTTGCCAATCCATTGTTGACCAGCCGGAGATGATTTCCATCCGGCGGCGCATTGACACGTTTATGTCGGACGCAAACGCCCGCGAACTCTATGAAACCGTGATGAGCAAAGGCCAGACGTTACAAGAAAAACAAGCGCAAGGAAATCAACCGACCGGCGCGGAAATCGCCGACTTTGAAAAGCACCGGGACTCATTATTGAACAACCCGGTTGCAAGCGGTTTTCTTGACGCGCGGGAAAAACTTCATGAAATCCAGCATTCCGTCCAGAAATACGTTTCCAAAACACTCGAACTTGGCCGCGTTCCGCTTGAGACGGATTTTGAAGAAGAAGGCTCGTGCGGCCACGGCTGTGGTTGCCATGGTCATTGATTTTTAAAACCGCAGCACGAGCGACAAATCCAAACCGGCGTTGAAGTTTTCGTAATTTGCAGCGGAATCGTCTGATGACCGGATCTCGCCGCTGACGAAAGCACGCAACGCCAGGCTAGGCTTGAAATAATAGGAAAATGACACGCCCAGGCTGTTCAGAAGATCATTGCGCGACGCGCCTGGATTGAATGGATCGTTCGAATAATACGTATATTCAAAACTGTAGTAAGGCTGGATGACAAACTTTGGCGAGGCTCGGTAGCTCAATGAAAAAGTCAGAATGTTGTCCAGACGGTCGTTGATGTCGGCCGGCGGCGCGCCAGGAATCGGCAAAGTGTTGACTCCGGTAAAATGATATGCCGTCTGCCACGTGGCGGAAAAAATCAAATCGTCATTCAATGGAACCAGGCGTTGCACGGTCAAGTTTGGAACCACTTCTCGGTAAAATTGTCCGTAGGAATTTTCCGTCAGCAGGCGCGTATAATCTACTTCGCCGGCGATCACCCATTTTTCGTCGTAAACATATTTGGCGGCAACGAAGGCGGTTTGTGCTTCAAAGTCGAGATTCGGCGGGCTGTTGAGACTGTAATTATACCACTGGCTGCGCGCGCCGATGGTGGGGCTGAATTTTCCGGAACCGAGATCAAACGCCGTCGGCGCGATGGAAAATTGCGCGGTGTTGACAAATACTTCGCCGGACTGCGGCGAACCGGTTGGCGAACTGGGAACGAGCAGTGCGTTGCCGGTGTAAAATGCCTGACTGTCCAGCCAGACTTCAACCCATGTCCTTGCCGGCATCATTTTGAGAATGTATTGCGGGCCGACATCAACGTTTTCACCCGGATACAATTCCGGCGCGTTAGTGGCTCCTTGAATTCCCAGCAATGGTTGCTGCTGTTGCAAAGCCTGCTGCGTGTTTTGCATTTGCTGAACGGCCGTCGGCTGCGCGTGCAAGGAAACCGCTGAAAAGCAAACCAACAGAAGGCCTGTGAAAGTCTTTAGAGGGTTCATGCAAATCTTATTGTGGTGCAACGCCAATTGCAATACCACGGCCAATAAAATATTGAGCCGGGCTTCCATAATATGTCACGCCGCCGATGAAATTGACATCACCGATTTTGACTGATTGATTACTATTGGGATTCGGTGCCAACAAACCAGTGGCACAATCAAGAACCGTCGGTCCTATTAGATTCACGTTTTGCAACACGATTGTTTTGGCGCTAATGCTGGCTCCAATCAGATCTCCATTCATGAACTGGGCTTGATCCGGAATTGCCATTGAGCTGCTCGAAGAAGTTTGAACGTCATCTCTAATGCTTAACAGACCTTGGTCTCCAGCCAATAAACCAGTCTGCACGGCTTGACCGCTTAAAATCAGTTTGTTTTGATCGTTTATCGCCAGTTGGATCAGGGCCAATGACGTCAGCGGTATTGTAAATCCTTTCACCAACAGACTGTTTTTGATTTGCGTGTCTAAACGGAATAAAAGAACCGGCGACGGCTTGCCCCCGGGCAGAACAAAAATCATTTGTCCGGCTTTCAGATGTTGCCTGAATCCGTTCGCAAAATTCATTTCACTGTTACCTTCGAGCACAAGCACTTTGAATCCGCCATTTTTTGTGGTAACAACAATAATCGTCGTGCCGAGCACGGAAGCCGTCGCCGCGCCGGTGCGAATTGTTCCTCCGCCCTTTCCGTGATCGGAATGAAACAGCAAACTGCCCTGCTGCAAGTCAATTGTCCGGTTCGCCGGATCGAATGAAAAAATCGTATTCGCTCCAACGCGGGTGATGGTGCGGTCGGCGGCCACGAGTTCGGCGCGCGAAGCCGGACCAGTGCGCAAAATGTCAGGAATGTCAAAAAGGTCGTTTACAGCGGCGGGTTTGATGGACTTGTCCGACGCAATGATTTGCACGTCATTGAAAACCTGAGTGAATTTGGCTTCCTTCAAATCCGAAGCCGCCAGAGCCGCCAACGGCAACGCAAAAGCGCACAAAAGTGAAGCAATTGTTTTTTTCATAACATCTGACTGTGAATGCCGCACACTTGAACCGGCAATCGCATCATTGGTAGCGGAATCGGCCAAAAGCGTCAATGCTTTTTGAGTGCTCCTAACTTTAATTAAAAGCCGCTCGACCACGGCGCTTTTCATTTTTCAGTGAGCGTGTAAGAGCCGTCCCAATTTTCCGGCGGCGGTTGTTCGATAAAGGCCTCGCAACGTTCGATATACATTTCACAAAAATAATCTTTAGCTCCGATTTCTTTGCGCGCAACTTCAAAATAATTGGCGGCTTCCGCAAATTTTCTACCACGATAAAGTTTAATTGCCTCGTGATATTTGGCAAGCCACACGGGCGGTGGCTGTGAAATGTCGCTCAAGAGGGCGAAAACTTCGACCGGTTTCGTCTTTCCCTTGAATGCAAGTGCGTCAATTTTCCGGAACACAAAATGTTCCCGCGTCAATTTTTCTGTCTCCTCGCCAATGAGAATATCCGTGTGGAATTGTTTGGTGGCACTTTCCAAACGTGCGGCCAGGTTAACGCCGTCACCCAGCACGGTAAATTCAGTCCTGGCTTCGGTGCCAATGTTGCCGACAATCACGTCGCCATGGTTCACGCCGATGCCAATCGCAAGTTTTTTCCGGTCGGGATTATTTTTCCAAAGTTCATTCAACCTCGCCAGAGCCGGACGCATTTGCAACGCGGCGCGCACGGCGCGCTGGGCGTCGTTTTGGATGCCATTACTGTGAGTGTCGCCCCAAGCAGCCATGATGGCGTCGCCGATGAATTTCTGAAGCGTGCCGTCCTCCTTCAAAACAATTCCAACCATCTCCGAAAAATACTCATTGAGCTGGGCGACAAGTTTGTCGGCGTCGGTGGTTTCAGTCATGGAGGTAAAACCGCGAATATCGCTGAATAAAATGGTGACCGGCTGTTTGCGCCCGCGCAAGGATTCCTCAAACGAACGGCGGTCTTCGAGAACGGCTTTGGCCACGTTCTCGGAAACGTAACGCCCGAGGATGTTGCGGTAGCGCAGTCGTTCAAACTGCTCGATAGTATATTGAAAGACGATGCCGAATGCGCCGGTGACCACGAGACAGAACAACGGCTGGGTCATGGGTAAAACTAACTTGTGATCGAATGCGATTTGACAGCCAATTAAAAAAGCCGCCGTGGCACCGAAAAGAACGATTACTTTAAAAAGTGCATTTTTGATGCGAAGACAAATTTCCAGCGCGAGCCACATCATGAACAGTGTTATCCCCATTCCTTCCAGCGGTGACAATCCCACCAACCAAGAACGGTCTAGGAGAGCAGCCATAATCTGTGCCTGAATTTCCGGGCCGGGCATCT
>JBEKZT010000176.1:0-4801 GCA_049509595.1 Verrucomicrobiota bacterium | reverse complement strand
CGGCGGCTATGATTTTCTCAAGGAAAACATCCATGTAAAACCGGGGCAGACCGATTTTGATGACGCACTCGGCGAAACGGCTGATCCTGAAAACCAGGTCTTTCTGCGTTCCTCGATGGATTTGCCGGGGCAGACGGAATTGGACACCAGCTTCCGCTGGATTGACACCATTCATAATAATAATGGCGCCACGGTTGGAACAGTTCCGGCTTATGCCGAAATGGATGTGCGACTCGGCTGGCACGCGACGAAAAATCTTGAAATTTCCATCGTCGGGCAAAACCTGTTGCACGATCAGCACGCCGAAGCGGGCTTTCCCGGAACGGCGCAGGAGCAAATCGTCCGCAGCATTTTCGGAAAAATCGCATGGAGCTTTTAATTCCACAGAATCAAAATTGCGCGCCGCGCGAGCCGCTTCGCCCGTTCTCAAAATTTCGAGAACGCGGACGATTGGGATTTTTTATTTTTGGTTTGTGGCTGATGCTGTCTTGTCTCGGCTTAAATGTGGCGCGTGGCCAGACCGTTTCCCACGAGTATCCGCTCAAGGCCGTTTTTCTTTTCAACTTCGCGCAATTCACCGACTGGCCGACGAACGCCTTTGACAAGCCGGACTCGCCGCTGGTCATCGGCGTTTTGGGCGACGATCCGTTTGGCGCGCTGCTCGATGATGCGGTGCGGGGTGAAACCGTGAACGGCAGAAAATTTGCCGTGGAGCGTTATCTGCATGTGGAAGACATCAAAACCTGCCACATCCTTTTCATCAGCCAGTCGGAAACGCGACGTCTGGACAAAATCGAGGCCGGTCTAAAGGGAAAGCCGGTTTTAACTGTCAGTGATATTGACAACTCCGCCTATCGCGGTGTGTGCGTGCAATTTGTCACTATAAATAATAAAATCCATTTGCGGATAAACTTGGATTCTTTGAAAGACGCGAATCTCACGATGAGTTCAAAATTGTTGCGCGTATCTGAAATTATTTCCCTCCCAACCCAATGATGTGGTCTCATAAATCTTCGATCAAACGTAAGGTGACCATCGTCATCATGCGCGCCAGCGTCGCCGTGCTGCTGGTAACGGTCGCCGCATTCATGATTTATGATTTGGTGACGTTCCGCCAGACCATGGTGCAAAATCTCATCACCCAGGCGCGGACCGTCGCCGACAACAGCACCGCAGCTTTGGCATTCAGAAACCAAAATGACGCGGCAAATGTTCTCGCTTCATTGCAAACCAACCCGCACATCATCGCCGCCGCAATTTATGACGCGCAAGGTGCGCTCTTCGTGAAATATCCCGCGTCAATTCCCGACGCTAATCTACCGGCATCACCGCAAGGGCCGGGTCATCAATTTGGAAAATCTCGTCTGACACTTTTTCAGCCTGTCGTCCAATCCGGTAAACCGCTGGGTACTCTTTATTTGCAATCCAATCTGAACGCGCTTACGCAGCGATTCAAACTTTACGGGGCGATTTCTTTGCTGATCACTGCCGGTTCGCTGCTGGTTGCCTTCTTGCTTTCAGCCACGCTGCAGAAGCGCATCACCAATCCCATCGTCACGCTGGCGGAAATCGCGCGGAAGATTTCCGAACAGCACAATTATTCCCTGCGCGCCGTGAAATTGAGCGACGACGAACTGGGATTGTTGACCGACTCGTTCAATGAAATGCTGGAACGGATTCAGACCAGCGACGCCGCCTTGCGCGAAAGCGAAAGGCGCGAACGCGAACGGGCCGAGGAACTGGCCGTCATGATTGAGTCTGTTCCAGTGCCTGTAATCATTGTCCACGATGCGGACGGTCGCCATATGACAGGTAACCGCGCGGCGGACAATCTCGTGAGAATTCCAAGCGGCGGGGAAATCTCAAAATCGGCGCCGGATGACTTAAAGCCCAAACATTTCAAGTCATTCAAAGATGGGCGCGAATTGCAGCCGGACGAATTGCCGGCGCAACGCGCAGCCCGGGGCGAGCCAGTCAAAGACTTCGAGTTCGACTTGGTGTTTGACGATGGCACGGTTCTAAACTTGTTGGGTTACGGCACACCATTGCTGGACGAACAGGGGCGTCCTCGCGGCGCAGTCCATACCTTGGTGGACATCACCGAGCGCAAACGTGTCGAGGCGATTTTGCGCGAAGCCAAGGAAGCGGCAGAAACTGCCAACCGCAGCAAAGATGATTTTCTAGCCGCGCTTTCCCATGAACTGCGCACGCCGTTGAACCCGGTGTTGTTGCTTGCCAGCGAGGCTGCGGAAGACGTCCAACTGCCAGCCGAAGTTCGCGCGCAATTCGCCACAATCCGCAACAATGTAGAACTGGAGGCGCGGCTGATTGACGACCTGCTCGATCTGACGCGCATCACGCGCGGCAAATTATCGCTCGACCAGCAAAAGCTAGATGCGCATGAAGTTTTGGGAGAGGCCATACGCATCGTGCGTGCGGATGCCGCAGCAAAAAAAATCGCGTGGGCGCTGGATTTTCGCGCCAAAGAACACGTTGTTTCCGGCGATTCGGTTCGGCTGCAGCAAATTTTTTGGAACGTGCTGAAGAACGCAGTGAAGTTCACACCGGAAGCGGGGAAAATCACCGTCCAAACTTTTGTCAAAAATGACACAATCTTTATCGAAATCACTGACACCGGAATCGGCATCAATCCCGAAGAACTCAAACGTGTCTTCAATGCGTTTGCCCAAGGCGACCATGCAGAAAGCGGTTTGCATCGCTTCGGCGGATTGGGGCTGGGTCTGGCCATATCGCAAAGACTGGCGGAACTTCATTCTGGGATTATTCAAGCTTCCAGTAAGGGCCGTGACAAAGGCGCAACTTTCACAATAAAATTGCCATTGTGTGCGGAGGCAGATCGAAAGAATGAGACCAAAGACACAACGCCGTCGAAAGATTCGAAAATGACTGCGCGCGGAAATCGTATTTTATTGGTGGAAGATCATGAACCGACTCGCACGGCACTGACACATTTGTTGACGCGCCGGAATTTTGAAGTGTTGACCGCCGCGTCGGTGGCGGAAGGACGTGAAATGGCGTGCAAAAATAAAATTGATCTTTTGATTTCCGACATCGGGTTGCCCGACGGGAGCGGCTACGCTTTGATGAGCGAATTGCGAAAATTATACGAACTAAACGGCATTGCGCTGACTGGCTATGGCATGGAAGAAGATATCGAACGTAGTCAAAAAGCTGGTTTCGTCGCTCATCTCACCAAGCCCGTGCGAATACAATCTTTAGATAGCGCGCTTGTCATTGCCTTGACTCAACTAAAGCAAACCGCACCGGCGGATTAAAATATGTGCCCGGATTCCGAACCACAATTTCCATCTGTCAGAATATTGCAACCTGCAACTTTCTGTTCTCTGAAGGTTGCGTGTTGCAATTTTGAATCAGCTTGAATTTTCCATAATTGTTCAGATTACTTGCATTTGGAGGCGTTTCCTTATGCGGCACGTTCGTTGCTAAAATGGTTGTGCAAGTGCGATTTCATATTCAATAAAACTCGGTCGGCTTGCAAAGTGAACCAAATTGACCAGTAACCAAAATAAGCTATGAAGACTCTTGAAGACCTGTTTTTAGATTCATTGGCGGATATGTATTACGCCGAAAACCAACTGACAAAGGCGCTGCCCAAAATGGCCAAGGGAGCGACACACGAACATTTGCGCATTGCCTTTGAAACGCATCTCACTGAGACCAAAGGTCACGTCCAGAAATTGGAGGCGGTTTTTGAAGCCTTTGGCAAAACGCCTAAAAGCAAAAAATGCCACGCAATTTTGGGCATCATCAGCGAAGCGGACGAAATCGCGTCGGAAAACAAAAAGTCACCGACGATCAATGCCGCACTCATTTTTGCGGGCCAAAAGGCCGAGCATTATGAAATCGCATCGTATGGCGGTTTGCGCGATTGGGCGAAACTGCTCGGTAACGAAGACGCGGCAAATCTTCTCGATGAAATCCTGGACGAGGAAAAGGCGGCGGATGCCAAGTTGACCGAGTTGGCCGAAGATGATTGCAATGAGGCGGCGAAAAACGGAGCTGAACAGCGCGAAACGGTCGAAAGTAGTTCTTAAAGGACCGCACCTGACAAGTATTAGTATTAAATATAATCTCACCGGCGCTTGCAACGGCGCCATTCCCCCCAAACCGGATCTGCCTGTGATCCGGTTTTTTTGCATACTGCCGCGTGCGCCAAAGTCTGGCTGAATAGCATTATCGAATCCTGTGGGGTGTTCACGCCGTTTGTTTACCCAAGCGCTTTTTTGATCTAGCTTTTTTAATGCAGATTCGGTTTATTAAAAAAGTGGTTTTAACCAGTCATGAAATTGCAATTCGCAAATAAAAACAAATATTGCTTCGCATTTTGCACGTATTTCTTCCGGTCAATAACCTCGAAATCTTGAAACAGTGGGATTCTGTTGAAAATCTTCGTTGGCATGAGTTTTGCAAGGTTGATTCTATGCAGTCAATAAACACAATTGAAAAAGGAATTATATGTTACAATGGACACTCATTTTTTTGATCGTCGCGCTGGTCGCGGGCGTGTTGGGCTTCACCGGCGTCGCCGGGGCGGCAATTGGAATCGCGAAGGTTCTGTTCTTTATTTTTCTGGTTTTGTTTTTGGTATCATTGATTCTCCACCTTGCCGCCAAATCGCGTGGTAACAGGCTAAATTAAGTTTGAAAGAAATTTTATGCCCAGAGGCGACAAATCAAGTTACACGGACAAGCAAAAGCGCATGGCCGAACACATTGAAGAGGGTTATGAAAAGCGCGGCTTGAGCGCCCAGGAATCGGAA
>JBEKZT010000175.1:0-7096 GCA_049509595.1 Verrucomicrobiota bacterium | reverse complement strand
GACTGTTCATTTAAAAATCACCAACGGTTACTCAGTTATTGAACACGACTTCGCCTTTGCCGATTTGCAAAATCCAAATACACTGCAGCACGCCTTTGGTGGAAATTTTGGCGGCGACCTTTGGGACGAATTCGATTTGCCAGCCATTCCGCAATTGGCAGCGACTTTTTCCGGTGGTATTCAATGGCAAACGCGGCGTGTCAATGTGTTGATTAACAATGAGTCGGTGTCGGTTTATCGGCTGCGCGCAAAACTGTTTGACCGTTTCGAAATTGTTATTTACGTGAGCACGCTGGGCGAAATTTTGCGCGTCGAACTGCCCGGCAACATCAAAGCGTCGCTTGACGAATGGAGCCAGCCGTGATCGAACTCGTCCATCTGTCCAAAAAATTCGGGGAACTCGCCGCCGTCAACGACATCACGCTGACCATTCCGCGCGGAGAGTTTTTTGCGATGCTCGGCCCGAACGCCGCCGGCAAAACGACCACGCTGAAAATTCTCGCCGGTTTGATGAAGCCGACTTCCGGTCATGCGCGCATCTGTGGTTTTGACGTGCAAATGCAACCGCTCGAAGCGCGGCGGCGGATCGCTTACGTGCCGGATTTTCCGTTCCTCTATGACAAATTGACTGCGCGGGAGTTTTTACGGTTCACCGGCCAGATGTTTCAAATGGACGACGCGCGGATCGAAGCAAACATGCGCGAACTAGTTTCACGTTTTCACTTGGATGAGTTTGTGGATCGCCCGCTCGAAAATCTTTCACACGGCACGCGCCAGCGCGTGGCCATCTCGTCCGCGCTGTTGCACGACCCGGAAGTTTTTGTGATTGATGAACCCATGGTCGGTCTCGACCCGCAACACACGCGCATCGTCAAGGATGTGCTCAAGGAACGCTCGCGCGCGGGCGTGACCGTGCTTGTCTCCACCCATCAACTCAGTGTTGCTGAAGAAATCGCCGACCGCATCGGCATTATTCACGGCGGAAAACTGATTGCGGTTGGCAACCGTGATGAACTCCGCAAACAAAGCGGTGCCGCCGGACCGATGGAAGACATTTTTCTGACTTTGACCGCAAACGGGAAATGAACCGGTTACTTCTTCCAACCGAAAAGGGATTTTGACTCTCGGGCGCGTTGTTGGACTTTGATCTGGCCAAGAATGGAATGCCAATCAATGTAGATTTTATGCCAGTGGTTTTCGATCGCGCGCAAGTCGCCTTCGCCCATTTCGCTGAGGTAGCGCAACGAAGGCGCGTGGCCAATGAGGGTGAGAATATCTTCCTTGCTGGGCGCGGCGACTTCGATGGACGAAAAAATCAATTCCAAATCCTGAATGATGATGCTTTTAAGTTCAAGAAAGCGCGTTTCATCCTCCGGTCCGAATTTTTTCCCGCGCGCGATACCGACGAAATAATTGAATTGTTTCCAGCACTCGATGTGGATTTCAGTTTGAGCGATCAATTGTTGCAGGTTTTTGGTCTTCATAAGCGAGTTCCGGCGGCGGACGGTAAGTTCGCAAAAGGGTTTTTTGGGGAAAGAAAAATGATGGCACCGCCGTGCATGTCGCGCGCCGTGACGCAGAATTCGGCGAAGTGAAGGCTGATCTCATCCAGCGGCAGGGATGCCGCCTGCGCCTCGCGAAAAAGTGGCAACACTTGTTCCGCGATGTTGCTCAGCTTTTCGCGCGGGAAATCAGAGGCGACGGTGGCCGTCATCACTTTACCGTGACTGTCCACAGTGAAGCTGCCCGACGGCAACCGTTGGATTGACGGGCTTGGTTTAGATTTCCAGCTCAGGAGTCCCATACGGCGGCAATTTTTTTGGTTGGTTCGAGCAATCCACTGTTTATACCGGGCGGCCAGCCGACGAGGAAGGTTTTGCCGTCCTGCACTAGTAACAGCGCGCGCGATTTCAAGTTGCTACCGGTAGCGTATGTGAGCGGACCGATGCTGAGAAGTTCGCCAAGCCGCCGTGAAATTTTTTCCACGTGACGCGTCCAACCCGCCAGTTGCTCCGGGTTTTGCGTTGCCCAGCTTTTGATCTCGCCGCGCTCATTCGCGGGAATGGTCACGATGAATTCAACGCCTTCGGACACCAGCGTTGCCAGTTTCTCAACCATTTTTTCATGATTCGCCTTTTCAATGGCGTTGTCGGCTTTCTCGATGGTTTGAGCGGCTTCCTGCACCAGGGCGTCAATGGATCTGTTGATGGCGCGCAGATGTTCCGGTTCGGCGGGCAAATTTTCAAACGTGCCGAATTTCCATTTCAGAATGCGTTGAAAAGCCGCTTCGCCGGTTGTGTTTTCAGCTTCCGCGTCAATCAATTCACCCTTTTGAATCCACAGCCGCGCCACGCGCTTTTCACTGGTAATGCGAAGAACAGTGGAACTTCGCGAAAGACATTCCATTCGGATGATGTCCACGAGGCTTTTGTTTTGAATGCTGCGAAAGCCTGTGTAGTCGCGATCCAAAAGCGATTCGAGACAATCCAAGAACATTTGTGAATTCTGCTGCACATCCTGTTTGAGCCAGAACAAATCCACACCCAAAGCGTAGGCGCGCGAGCGGAACTCATCATCCTGAAGTCCGGTCAAAATCACGGCGCGCAAATTTGGAAACCGGCGGCGGACAATCGAAAGCACTTGCAGGCCATCCATGCGCGGCATCTTCAAATCACAAATCAACAGCCTAAATGGTTCGGTATCGAGCAATGACAAAGCCCGCGTGCTTGTGACTGTCGTGCGAATCTCCGGTTGACTCGGAAGGTGTGTGAACAATTCACGGCACACGTTCAACCAGTCTTCATCGTCGTCCAAAACCAGGATTTTATGGCGCGTCTCCATTCCGTCACACAACGGCTACCGCCGATGCTTCACAAACACAAGAAAAAAACAAAATAGTCTGAAGGGATAACAACTCCCGGCAGATTTATCGGCATAAAAATCAGGGCAGTTTCGTATGACTGCCGTCGCAAAAACAGCCGTTGCGCGTATGCTTACAGCCGCACCACGCGACGGTCTTAGCCTCGGTGATGTCCTGCTTCTTTGGCGTAAAACCCGTGCTTTTGTGCGAGCCATCGCAAAACGGCTGCGACTTTGACTGGCCGCACGCGCACCACCAATAAGTGCCGGGTTCGACTTTTTGGACAAACGGGGATTTTTGGGCAATGACGGGTTCGCTCATGCATTCTTTGTAACGGCGAACTGCGCCCGCCGCAAATTAAAAGTTACGGACGGTCAGTAGGTTCCCAGCGAGACGCGCACGACTTGCGGAGCGGAACTGAAGTCCAATCCCCAGTCGGTCTCGTCGCCGTTCCAGATGCGAATACGCCGCCAGGTTCCATTTTCGTAGCCGCCCTCTTCGACACGCAGAAAATCACGTTGTCCTCCGGATGCCGACTTGAAATCAACCCGACAGAATGCGCCTGTCACCAGAAATTCATTATCGCCAATTTTTGCGACCAGCGCGCGGCCAACCGGCTTGGCATTTCCGTGCGCAATACCGCCATAACCTTGCGGCGACACCCCATAACTGACGGTGGCCGTCCAGTTGCCGAAATCCAACGTCTGCGAGACTTCGCCTTTATCCTCGGCGACCGCCTGGAGTTTGCCCTCGAAATTAAGCCGGGCGACTTCGCGCATGATCGGCCCAAGAATTTTATAGTTCAGTGCGATCGGGTCGAGCGACTCCTCGGTCAACCTCGGTGCGCCAATTGGTTGATCGGCGATGATGCTGTAATCGAGTCCGAACGGCGACCAGCCGATGGTGCCACGTCCCAGCGCGGCAAAACACATCCGCGACTGCTCCAGATTGCCGCGTGTCTCCGGAACGAACAGCGCATTGTCCGGCCGGCTGTAAAGTTCCAGCACCTTGCGATACCGCGTGCTATCCCCTTGATAAATGTCTGGCGCAAGCAGATCTATCGCCGGCGCGGCAACTTTCCAGATCCAAAGCACGTTGTCAGTCGCCCCACCGCTTTCGTAGGTGCTGGCCGGGCCGGGTTTCAAAGGATCGCGCAGTGAGACGTTGACATACATCGGCAGCGGATATTCCGCCTTGCCTGCGGCGGCGACCTGCCCGATGTAATGCGCAACCGACCAGGCTTGAAAATATTCATCGGCGTCGGTGCCGAAAACTTCGGACCAGTTGCCACCGGCGGGCGCGTTGGTGCCCATCGCCTTCAACAATTCCACCGGCACCGGCCCGTTGAAAAGTTTTTCCGCTGCCGGCGAAAAATCGCGGACGCTATACCAGGAACCCGGCTCGTTTTCCACCTGCACCATGATGACCGTGTGCCGTCCGTCCACGGATTTCAAATGCCGCATGAGCGTGCTGAAGGCGTGGATGTCCGCCGCGAGCGCGGCGGGCGCGAGCGGCGATGGCGAATCCACGCGGCGTCCGCTCTTGCCGATGATGCGGGGATATTTATCCGGCTGGCTTTTCATCCAGAGCGGCTCGTAATGCGAGCTGCCGTTTTTCCACGTGCCGAACCAGAGGAACACCAGCCGCACCTTGTGTTCGCGCGCCTGCTTGATGATGGTGTCAATGACCGACGTGTCGAACTTGCCCGGCTCCGGTTCGAATTGTTCCCAATAGACCGGAATCTCCAGCGTGTTCGCGTGGAGATAATCAATCGCCGGCCAGACCTTGGACAGCATCGCCGGCCAGCCGCTGGAATTGTGGCACTGCGCGCCGAGAATCAGAAACGGCGCACCGTCCACAATCAACGCATGACGTCCGTCCTGCGTGTTGACGAAAAGAAAAATGGCCGTGCTGTTCGCTTCTGCGCTTGGGATTCATGTCGCACAGCGTAAATGGAGGTGGGAAAGCGTCAAGACGGCAAAATGTCCGGCAGTGCCTTTATTTGAAATTCCAATCAGCAGGGAAATACCCTATTGCGTCCTGATGTCATTCCAGTTTATGGTAAATCCATGACCAAGCCGAGTGCACAGCGCCATTGCATTCTCGTAGCTGAAGATAATGCTGATGTTGGCGATCTTATCACCAAAGTATTGAATCGTGCAGGCTACGATGTTGACGCCGCCAAAGATGGTGCGCTCGCTTGGGATATGCTTCAGATTAAAAACTACGATCTGCTGATCACCGACGATCACATGCCCAAGCTCACGGGTATTGAATTGGTCAAGAAGGCGCAGGCCGCCCGCATGGCGTTGCCGGTCATCCTGATGTCAGGAAGTTTGCCATTGGAAATGTTGAAAGAGCATTCGGGGCTGCAAGTCAACGCAACGCTGCCCAAGCCCTATGACCTCATGGAATTGTTAAACACGGTAAAAGAAGTTCTGCGCGCGACCGTCAGTGCCAGCGAGCAGAACTGATTTCAAAATAGGACACTAAGACAAAGGCTTCGTTTACCACGCGCGGATGCCTTCCTCGGTGGTGAGGGCGCGATAAATCTTTCAGCCAAGCACGATGCCGATGTGATTGATGAGGCCGGTGCATGATTATTTTCAATTCGGCTTGATAAAATTTGAAACAAATGATTTGGAAATGTTTCTTGCCTGCGAATTTTGTCTATGCAAAATATCGTAGCGATTGAGGAAATTGATTATCAATTCAACTCTTTCGTCAACCTCACCCGAATCTTTACAACATTCTAATCTGGGGTGTTGAACGACTTGGCCGCCAATTGTGGAATATTCTTCAACTGCTTTTGAATAAAATTCTCGAGACTCAATTATGATTTTGGAAAATACCTTGCGCACTTCTTGATGAAGTTTAACAAGACATGAAACGTATTCACGAATTGGCAATCGTAAATCAATTTGCCCACCTAGAGCTTTAATTTCATCAAGTATTGATTTTTTGAAATCCTTATTGGCAGCCAAATTATCAAGGGTGGTGCGCGGAATTACGGAAAATTGAACGTTGCCATTTAGGTCTTGATCTACCAGTCCTGAATGAAATGAAATTATTTCAACGGGCAAAGCACAATGCTGAACGTGATTGCGAAGCACTTCCAAAAAGCGGTATCCAAAATAACTGTCATACATTTCACCCTTTGATTTTTTTATGCCTTCCAATTCTTGGCTGGGATTCCCGAATATTTCGGAGACGTTGTTGTCAGTTTGATCGAGATAAAGTCGAAATCCTGTTAGAACATTTGTAAGTCGCCTATCAAGCGCCAGCCTTTGTTGCATGGAATCGTATCTGAATGTTTGCCATAAAAGATGCGCTTGCGCTTGATTAAGAAGTTCACATTCCCACTCCGTATAATTATCGAGAACAAGTTGAAAACGTTCTTCCAATATAACAGCAAGCAAGCAATTTCTTCGCGTGCACCTTCGCCGCAACTTTCAGGCGCAGCGCATTGAGCCGGATGAAGCCGGTGGCGTCGTCCTGGTTGTAGGCCTTGGTGGGGTCGGCTTCCATCGTGGCGATGTGCGGATTGTAGAGGCTCACCGGGGATTTGCGGCCGCTGACCATGAGGTTGCCCTTGTAGAGCTTCACGCGCACGGTGCCAGTCACGTTCTTCTGGCTCTCGGTCACGTAGGCCTGCAATGCGAGGCGTTCGGGCGCATACCAGAAACCGTTATAGACCAGCTCGGCATATTTCGGGATGAGCGCGTCGCGCTGGTGCATGACTTCACGGTCCATCGTGAGCGATTCCATCTGGCGATGCGCGAAATGCAAAATTGCGCCGCCGGGCGTCTCATACACGCCGCGCGATTTCATGCCGACGAACCGGTTCTCGACCATGTCCACGCGCCCGACGCCGTGTTTCCCGCCGAGTTTGTTCAACGCCTTCATCACGCCGAGCGGATTTAATTTTTTTCCGTTCACGGCGACGCAGTTGCCCTTGACGAAATCAAGCGTGACAAATTCCGCCTTGTCCGGCGCGTCTTCGGGAAAAACGGAGAGCGTCGTGAAATAATTTTTATTCTTCGGGTCGAACGAATCGAACCACGGGTCTTCGAGAATTCCAGCCTCGTAGGAGATGTGCAGAAGATTCCGGTCCATCGAGAATGGTTTCTTCGCGCTGGCCTGCACGGGAATCTTGTGCGCGGCGCAGTAATCAATCATCTCCTGCCGACCGGGAAATTCCGCGCGATAGCGTTCGTCGCGCCACGGCGCGATGAC
>JBEKZT010000174.1:0-4840 GCA_049509595.1 Verrucomicrobiota bacterium | reverse complement strand
CGCTTTTCCGGATCGGCCAGATCGAAAAACATCAAACGCCGCTTACCCTTCAGCGTCGGGCAAATTTCCTTTAACAAGGCTTCCCAGATTTCTCCCATGTAGGTCAGCATCGTCCAGTTCACGAAACCGACCAAATCAGCTCCGGCTAATTTTGCGGCGAATTTGTCCCGCCCGAAGCGGGATTGAATGTTCGCCCAATTTACATCCTTTAACGACGAATGTTTGCCCATCATGATTTTGCCATCTTCAAATTCGAGCGCGTCTGTGTGGCCCGGTTCGGCTATTGAATAGACTTCTGCGCGCTTTGCAAAATCCGCAAAAATCGGATGCAAATGCGGCCAGCCCAGATTCCCGAGATAGGTGACCTTTAGTCCGAGACTTGCCAGTGCGTTGGCCATGATCGGCCCGTTGCCGCCCAGCTTGGTAACTCGATTGACGATTTCAACATTCGCACTTTTGCCCGCCGCCCCCGCCAGCCGCTCGGCGAGTTTTGAAATGGTTGTCAGACGTTGAAACGAGTCCGCGCTTTCGCGCTTGTCCACCACGTGCAAAATCTCATCCACAAAACCGTCGAAGCCAACGAACGCCGACATTTTTTTTGCGGCGGCTTCCCCGGCCAGCAGTTTTTGCGCGCACTGTTCGCGTAATTCAGGAGTGTTCATTTATGGAAAAATTCTGCCGGAATCGGTAATGATGCGCAATTTTTAATCCGCCCTCACGCCAATAATCTGCAGAATGCGTTCCAGTTCCTCGTCGCTGAAGAAGGAGATTTCCAACGCGCCCTTGCCCTGCGTGTAATTCAATTTTACTTTTGTCGCAAAGACTTCACGCAACTTCGCCTCCAAATCCGCAACATGCGGATCGCCAATTGGAACGGCCCCGGTTTTGACATCAGCTTCAGTTTTCCGCGACCCGCGCCTTTGTAGTTTGGCGACCAAACCCTCCGTCTGTCTGACATTCAGACCATCTTTGATGACGCGTTCAGCGGCGAGCCTTTGACTCTTTTCATCGACAAGACCGAGAATAACTTTTGCGTGTCCAACGGAAAACCGTCCATCGCGGATATATTTTTGGATCGTTTCTGAAAGTTTTATCAACCGCATCGCGTTCGCCACGGCGGCGCGGCTCTTGCCGACTTTCGCCGCGATTTCTTCCTGCGTGAGCTGAAACTGCTCTGCCAATTGCGCGTAACCATGCGCCTCTTCAATCGCGTTCAGGTTTTCGCGCTGCAGATTTTCGATGAGCGCCAGTTCCAAAACCGCGCGGTCATCAGCCTCGCGAGTGATGACAGGAACTTCCGGCAAATTCAAAAGCTGTGCTGCGCGCCAGCGGCGTTCGCCCGCAATCAATTCAAAAAAATCCGCGCGCGCTCGCACAATAAGCGGCTGCACGATGCCCTGTTCCCGGATGGAATCAGCTAGCTCGCGCAAGGATTCTTCGGAAAATTGTTTGCGCGGCTGTAACGCCGACGGACGGATGCGATTCAACGGCACGCGCTGCACGCGCTCGCGCGCGTCGGGCGCGGGCGCAATTGTTGGAGTTGGAGCAGGGGATTGAATGGCTGGCGCAGTCGCAGGTTGAGTCAGAACCGGACTGCCGCCGAGTAATGCGCCAAGACCACGTCCCAATGCAGGTTTTGCCATGCGCGCAAATTGTCGCAGGGCAGCGGACTTGTCAATGTGAAGCGCAAAATCAACTTGGTAAAACATTTACGAAATGTTTTGACAGGCAGAGACGCCAAATGAAAATTTCGTTTTATATCCAAACGTACTTCCTCCTTTCCTTTTGTTTTTACTAGAAATTAAATGAGCCGTTAAAAAAAGCCCGCACGCAATTGTAAAAAATAAAAGAACAAACCCAATTTTCTGATTATTAGATTCAAATGACGCATACGTAAATCCACCTAAAACTAAACTGGCAATTATTTCAATAATATGAAATAAATCATTTTTATCGTTTTCACTATGATATGAATGAGAAGCCGGTGAAACTAAATTAGACGCTGGCAATTTTACTAATTTCAGACGTTTTTTTCTCCGGCTTGTTCTGCTCATAATACACAAAAGAGCATAGGGAGGAATAGAGGGAATTGCCACACCCGTTTCAATCCCAGCGATATTTGCATGAAACCACAATAGCAAAGCGAAGATATTAATATTATAGTCGCACAATGTTTGTTATATTTAATACTTGATAACTTGTTTGTGACCTATAAACTGCTATTCTTTGGCATTAGATGAGAATTCGATTGGTCATTTTGGTTGTCTGCGGCCTTTGGTTGGCGGGGATTGCGTCGGCGATGGATCG
The DNA here is from genome assembly GCA_049509595.1 of Verrucomicrobiota bacterium. GTDB lineage: Bacteria > Verrucomicrobiota > Verrucomicrobiia > Limisphaerales > UBA11358 > UBA11358. Next base: position 2,533 of record JBEKZT010000174.1, on the reverse strand, counting down.
TTGGTCGGCTCTTTCGATGCTTGAAAGCGGCGATAATGACAACGCCACCGGTCCAGGCGGGGAAATTTCACGTTTTCAAATTCAGCCACAATTTTGGCCGGGCGGCGATCCGCATGATTCAAAAATCGCGCTGTCAGTAGCGCAAAACATTATTCGTCCGCGAATCGATAATTTTCAAGCCAGCCACAAACGTTTACCGACGGACTTTGAATTTTACATTTTATGGAATGCGCCGTCGGAAGTAGATCATTCTCGCCCAGCCGTTACCGACCGCGCGCGCCGGTTTGCAAATCTTGTTCAGCTTAACGAAAACGCCCCTCGGACGACTAATTCATCCGCCACTAACTTTTGAATAAAACCGATTGGTAGGCTTTTAGGTATTCGTTTACGGATCGTTCCCACGAAAAGTCGGCTTTCATGGCATTTCGCCGATAGCGTCGCAACAGATCCAGCTGTTGATATAGCGCCAGCGCCTTGCGAATGGCTTTTGCCAATGCGCGCGATGAATATTCCTGAAACTTGATTCCATTGACGCGCGCCGCGTCTTGTGAAAAGTCAATCACACTGTCATCCAAGCCGCCGGTTGCGCGGACAATAGGAATGCAACCGTATCGCAAACTATACATCTGGTTCAAACCACTCGGTTCATAACGCGATGGCATCAAGAAAAAATCGCACGCGGCTTCGATGCGATGCGCCAGACCTTCGTCATATCCAATGTGGACGGCGACCTTTGATGGAAAACGCCGCGCAAGTTCATGATAACTGTGTTCATAAGCTGACGAACCGCTACCGAGCAGGACGAATTGAATGTCTGAACTCAACATTTCTTCCAGTGCGCCGAGTTGGATGTCCACACCTTTTTGGTCGGCCAGTCGCGAAATCGTGCCGAACAAGGGAACGCCTTTCGTTTGCGGCAGGCCAAGTTCTTTCTGCAATGCAAGTTTGTTGGCGCTTTTCCCTGCAAGGCGCGTGACCGAATATGAATGGTGTAGAAAAAAATCGCTCGCTGGATTCCATTCCTCATAGTCCACCCCGTTAAGAATTCCAAAAATTCGGTCGCTACGTTTGCGCAGCAAACCGTCCAAGCCGCAGCCAAATTCTTCGGTCGTGATTTCCCGCGCATAACGCGGACTGACCGTCGTGATTGCGTCGGCAAAAACAATTCCAGCCTTCAGACAATTTAACTGTCCGTAAAATTCTGCGCCCTCAATCGTGAAAAATTCGCCCGGCAAATTTGTCAAATTAAATGCGCCCGCTTGGAAAATTCCTTGATACGCCAGATTGTGAATCGTCAGGCATGTCGGCGGAGGATTTCTCCACCCTTCCCGCTTTTGTTGCAATATCAATGCCGGCACCAGCGCGACCTGCCAGTCATGAACATGGATGACATCCGGTCGCCACGGCAAATAACGCGCGAGATGCGCCACGCACTTTGAGAAAAAAATAAACCGCTCGGCATTGTCCGGATAGCTTATGTTATTTTCAAAATAATATCCCGCGCGATTGTAGAAATCCGGCTGTTGAATGAAATAAATCGTGAGTCCTTTTTCAATTTCGAGCAAAAACAATTCCCCCTGCACATGGGCTGTTCCTAGTGGTAAATCGAATTGCCAATCCATGCGCTGCATTTTCGGAAACTGTTCACGGATTCCACGATACAGCGGCGTGACAATCACCGCTTTGTGACCCGCGCGCGCCAATGTTTTACCCAGTGCACCGACCATGTCCGCCAAGCCGCCGGTTTTGGAGAATGGATGGACTTCACTGCTGGCGAGCAGAATTTTCATCGCATGGAAAATAATTTAAAGATTACGTGCTGATGCGTTCCGTTTTCAAATACGGTTGCAATACTTTTGGAATTAAAATGCTGCCATCCGGCTGTTGGTGCGTTTCAAGCAACGCGACGAACAGCCGCGCCAGCGCCGTGCCGCTGCCATTTAGAATGTGCGGAAACTTATTTTCGCCCGATTCTGTTTTAAATCGCAAATTCATCCGCCGCGCCTGAAAATCCTCGCAGTTCGAGCAGCTTGAAACTTCGAGGTAACTCCCCTGCCCCGGCGCCCAAACTTCGATGTCGTAAGTCTTCGCACTGGCGAAACCCATGTCGCCGGTGCAAAGCAGGATGACGCGATAATGCAGGCCGAGCAGTTGTAAAACTTTTTCCGCGTTCGCGACCATCTTCTCCAACTCATCGTAACCGTTTTCCGGCTTTACGATTTTAATCAATTCAACTTTGTCAAATTGGTGCACGCGAATCATGCCGCGCGTGCCGACGCCCGCCGCGCCTGCCTCCCCGCGAAAACACGGCGTGTAAGCGCAATAAAAAATCGGCAATTGTTTCTCCGGCAAAATTTCTTCGCGATGAATATTTGCCACCGGCGTTTCGGCGGTCGGGATCAAATACAATTTGCCGAGTTCATCCGCGCGTCCGCCCTCGGCCACGCCGTAATATTGGTCTTTGAATTTCGGAAATTGCCCGACGCCGACCATGCACTGCTCGCCCACCATGAACGGCGGCGACACTTCCGTG
>JBEKZT010000173.1:0-4900 GCA_049509595.1 Verrucomicrobiota bacterium | reverse complement strand
ACTCCCAAAAACAACAAATCTCACGGCGCTCACCGGTCAACTGGAGGCTTCCATGAAAACGAAAGTGTATTCATGTCGAGTTGTGTCCAGATTCCGGCGCGACCGGAAGTAGCAGTTCCTGCTTCGGCGTTTTCACGCGCGAAGATTCTCTCCATTTTTCCGGCGCACAACTCGCGTTGAAATTTTCCATTCACCACCAACAAATTAAATTATGAGCAAAGAAACAATCGAACCGCACTTGAGCTTGAGCGCCACCGCCGCGCGCAACCTCGCCACCGCCACCGTCACTGTCCCGCAGATGACAGAAATCACGCCACGCTGGTTGAACAAACTGCTGCCGTGGGTGGATGTGGACGGCGGCGTCTATCGCGTCAACCGCGTCGCCAAGGCCGCGAAAGGAAAACCGGCGAACGAATTCGGCGAGGGCAAGGTGGACTTGCTCACCGTGGACGGCGGCGAACCGAAATTGCCGACGACCTTCGTGGATTACGAGGAAGACCCGCGCGAATATCACTTGAGCACAATTCAAACCGTGCTGCGCACACACACGCGCGTGACCGATCTTTACAGCAACAAGATTGACCAGCTCCGCGAACAGATTCGTCTCACCGTCGAAGCCGTGAAAGAACGCGAAGAATGGGAACTCATTAACCATCCTGATTTCGGTTTGCTGAAGGAAGTTGATTCAACGCAAACCATCAAGACGCGCAAAGGCGCGCCGACGCCGGACGACCTCGACGAATTGCTCGGCCTCGTCTGGAAAAAACCCGCATTTTTTCTCGCACATCCCAAAGCCATCATCGCCTTTGGCCGCGAAGCCACGCGCCGTGGCGTGCCGCCGCCGACCGTTCATCTTTTTGGAACACCATTTATTACTTGGCGCGGCGTTCCGCTGATTCCGAGCAACAAGCTGGACGTGAGTTCTAAAAGCACCACGAGTATTCTTTTGCTCCGCGTCGGTGAAGCCGAACAGGGCGTAGTCGGCCTCCAAAAAACCGGCGTGACCGGCGAAGTCGAACCCGGTTTGTCCGTCCGCTACATGGGCACGAATGAAAACTCCATCGCATCGCATTTGGTCACGCGCTATTTCTCGGCGAGCGTGCTGACCACGGATGCCATCGCCCGTTTGGATAATGTCGTCGTGAATAATTACTATGACTACGGTTCCAAATAGCGAACCGGCTTCCGCCGTCCCTGAACCGGCGGCGGGCGAAGCAGCGCACAGCGATCTTGTCGCCAAGCTCGTGGCCGAGGCGTTTTCTGGCTTCAGTCGCGGCGCGAAGCCGACCACAAAGTCTGCTGTTCCGTCGGAAATTCCAAGTGTTGCAAAATTGCCCGACCTTTCCGCAAAGGGCGCGAGTTCCGCCGTGCCGCCCGTGCATCCGAGCGCGCAGCCAGCCGCGCCAAAGTTGGCCGAGCCAGAAAAAACTTCTTCGGGCGCGCACGCGCCGGATTCCGGCGACAGCTACGCGTTTGGCGAACCGCGCTGCAACGGCGCGTATCGTCCGCAAGGCAACAAGCAGGATACGAAAACGGCGAACGGAAATCCGCTGCTCGGTTTGCCCGAAGCGGAATCTGTCGCCGCGCCGGAGTATTATTTTCTGCAAGGCAGCCAGGCTTCCGGCAAATCGCCAGCGTCTTGCCAATCGTATCCGAAAAACGCCGCGCCGATCCCGAAGTTCGACATCGAAGGCGTGCGCCGCGATTTTCCTGCGCTGCACCAGCTCGTCAACGGCAAGCCGCTCATCTGGCTCGACAACGCCGCGACGACGCACAAGCCGCAGGCGGTGATTGACGCGACCTCGAAATTTTACAGCCGCGACAATTCCAACATCCATCGCGCCGCCCACGCGCTCGCCGCGCGCTCGACGGAATTGTTCGAGGCCGGACGTGAAAAAGTCCGCAAATTTCTCGGCGCAGCCGACGCGAAGGAAATTGTTTTTGTGCGCGGCACGACCGAGGCCATCAATCTCGTCGCGCAAAGTTACGGGCGCAAAAACATCGGCGCGGGCGATGAAATCATCGTCAGCGAACTGGAGCATCACGCGAACATCGTGCCGTGGCAGTTGTTGGCACAACAGACCGGCGCGGTCGTCAAAGTGATTCCCATCAATGATCGCGGCGAATTGATTTTGGAAGAATATGTGAAGCTGCTCACCGGCAAGACGAAGATCGTTTCCGTCGCGCACGTTTCCAATTCGCTCGGCACCATCAATCCTGTCGAGCAAATCATCGCGCTCGCCCATGCGCGCGGCGTGCCCGTTTTGATTGACGGCGCGCAATCCACGCCGCATCTGCCGGTCAATGTTTCTGCGCTCGACGCGGATTTTTATGTTTTCTCCGGCCACAAGATTTTCGCGCCGACCGGCATCGGCGCGCTTTACGGCAAAGCGCCGCTGCTCGAAGCCATGCCGCCGTGGCAGGGTGGCGGCCACATGATCAAGGATGTGCGCTTCGAGAAGACCATTTATCAACACGCGCCCGAAAAATTCGAGGCGGGGACGCCGGACATCGCGGGCGTCGTCGGACTTGGCGCGGCGATTGATTATCTTTTCAAAGTTGGAATTCCCGCGATTGCCGCTTACGAACACGCATTGCTCGAATATGCGACGCAGGCGCTGGCGACGATTCCCGGCTTGCGGCCAATCGGCACGGCGACGACCAAGGCGAGCGTCTTGTCCTTTGTCATTCCCGGCGTCCCGAACGAAAGCGTCGCGCGGCATCTCGATAAAAACGGCATCGCCGTCCGCGCCGGCCATCATTGCGCGCAACCGGCCATCCGGCACTTCGGATTGGAAAGCAGCGTCCGTCCGTCGCTCGCATTTTACAACACGCGCGAGGAAGTGGACGCGCTGGTGCTGGCGTTGCGTTCGTTGAAACGGAGTTGATAAACTAGAAATATGAAAACGATTTCGCCTGTCGAACTTCAAAAAATTCTCGCCGCGCAGCCGTTATCGCCGGCAATTGACGTGCGCACGCCGGTAGAGTTCGCGGAGGTTCATGTTCCGCAGGCGCAGAATATTCCACTGGACGAACTGAAACCAAGTTCGCTGCAACTTCGGAAAGACCAGCCGGTTTACTTGCTTTGCCGCAGCGGCCAGCGCGCGACCAAAGCAGCCGAGAAATTTTCGCGCGAAGGTTTTTCACAGCCAATCATTGTCGAAGGTGGAACGCTCGCATGGATTGAAGCAAATCTGCCGGTGACGCGCAGTTCCGTCAAAATCATCAGCCTCGAACGGCAGGTGCGAATCGTGGCCGGATCACTGGTGTTGATTGGCGTGTTGCTCGGCTGGTTCGTGCATCGCGGATTTTTCGGCCTGTCGGCGTTTGTCGGCGCGGGATTGGTATTCGCAGGCATCACGGATTTCTGTGGCATGGGACTTCTGCTTGCCAAATTGCCATGGAATAAGCGCAAGGTGTAGCCATTGTAAGAATGACTGCGCCAGTCACCCGCGCTTTGCACTCTAAACCCAAACCGGCAATCTGGATCAATGCTCGCCGAGCCGGGGACGTGGCTGGTTAGGAAGGCGTGTCGGGATTTCCAGCCGGAGATTTCTGCAAGCACATTCGACCACAAGCCATGCACAAGATAGCATCCAAGCCGATGGCGGGAAATTCAGGGATACAATTTCAAGATTTTGGTTGACAACTGTATCTACAATGCTACGGTAGGGAATATGCCGTTTATTCAGTTTCCTTTCATCGAAGTGCCGAAGGAATTGCGCAAGCTGGTGGGCGAGCCGACGCCCGGCACTCGTGCCTACCGCCGGGAGGGAAGCTTCAAGGAATGCGGCGAGTGGCTGGAAAAACTTGGTGAGTATTACAAAGGGGACGTAGGGCTTTCAACCAGCAGCGTCGTTCTGTTCGTTCCCGTCTCACGCGCCAGCGTCTATAAACGCATCAAGGAAGGCAAATTGACGGCTTTCTTCTTTTACGTCACCCACGAGGAAACCAGATTGTTCGGCGCAAAGCGTAGAGCCAAGGAACGCCCTTTTATCGTCGTGTCGGTCAGCGAGTGCAAGGCTTGGGCAGAGGAAATCAAGCGCAGAGTCGGTTTTGTGGACGACCCGGACGAGAGTCTGCTAAAAGAAAGTGAACGTCTGTTGCAGGCGGGCGGTGGGGATGAGCCAACGGAGCAGGAAGCCAAGGAAGCCGTGGAATTCACCGAACGCGACCCGAAGGACAAAGGCAACCGGAAGGTGAAGTATCAAAAGGAACGAAGCACCATTTACGGGGATTACAAGCAGCAGGATATGCTTTATCTGCTGACAGAATTAAAGGCAGCAATGGCTTCCCCTGCAAAAGCTGCTGCTTTGCGGAGACGGCTGCGCAAGGGCGTGGAATGGGACAAACAAAACAAGACTTGGAAATTGAAGGAGGAAAAATGATGTTTTATGCCAGTCGAGCATTCATTTAATGACCGTTTGATCCGGTTCCCGGAATTGGAAAAGATTTTCGGTGTCTGCAAGCGGACGGTCAGACGTAGGGCAGAAAATGGCGAGTTGCCACCATTGCGACACATTGGCCGCGCCGTGGGGATGCTCGAAAGCCAGGTCAAAGCATATTTTCAAAAGTTGAGTCAACCAAGTTAAGCGAAAGGAAAAATATGATTGCTTACATTTACCGTCCTAAACGGCAACGCAACGGCAAGCGGGCTTCCAATCGGATTTGGCGGGCGCGATTGAAATTGAACGGCGACACGAAACCACGGGATGTTTCCCTTGGCGTTTCCGACAAGCAGGTGGCCGAACAAAAATTACGGGACATCACCCGTGACCATGAGCGGGTATCCGTGGGGTTGCTGGCTCCGGCGGCACAACGCGAGACGTTTGAAAACCCGATGGCAAAGCTGGTGGACGGTTATGTGGCTGATTTGAAAGCGTTGGGACGTTCCGTAGAT
>JBEKZT010000172.1:0-4922 GCA_049509595.1 Verrucomicrobiota bacterium | reverse complement strand
CGGGACGCACTCGGAAATCCTTTGAATTGATTTTCATCTTTATTCTTTCGTCAACGGTTCGCGTCGGTTTATTTGATTGACTCATCTTTCCTGATCTCGCGCTCCGCCTCAAGCCAGTCCTGAATCGCGTAGCCTTCACGGCAGCCTTGCTGTTCGTAGAGCTCATGGGCCCGCATAATTATCTGTGGTGTAAGATCAAGCGGCTTCTTGATCAACAACGAGGATTTGACCGGATCGAAAATCCGATACGCCAGCAATTTCACGCGGTCGCTCACAAGGAACCACACCAGCGCATATCCCCAGACGAACCCGGCCCAACCCCAACTGATTGCCGGCATGAACAATCCATACACCGCGATCAGGGTAGCCAACGTCTGCGTGCCGAACACCGCCACCAGCAGAATTCGCGCCGGTCGGATGGACCAGAACGGGCCGCGTGTGCGCGTCAGGAAAATCGTCAGATGCCCGGCCACGGACAACAGCAGAAAACTCAACGTCTGAAGATGCAAATGGTCGAGGTGAAAAACGAGGTCGCCAAGATAAAACATTCCAAACGAAGCCACGGGACCGGCGACGCCCAGCACCGTGGCGATGCCCAGCACGAGGCGCATATTCCAAGCCTCGGGTTTGTCCTGATAGTGAACGTTGTCATACGCGATGGACAAAATCGCGCCGTCGTTGAGCAATGCCAGCATCACGATCATCACCGCCGTCAGGGGATAAAAATTAAAAACCAGAATAGCCAGCGTCATGAACAACAACACGCGCAGCGTCTCGGCGATACGGTAAATGGCGTAACTGTTCATCCGCTGGAAAACTTTCCGGCTCTCTTTGATCGCGTCAATGATAACGGACAATCCCGGCGACAACAGCACGATGTCCGCCGCCGCGCGCGCCGCATCCGTCGCACCTGAAACGGCGATGCCGCAGTCGGCTTTCTTCAACGCGGGCGCGTCGTTCACGCCGTCGCCCGTCATGCCGACGATGTGGCCGCGCTTCTGCAAAACATCCACGATGTGAAATTTATGTTCGGGAAAAACCTGCGCGAAACCATCCGCCTTCTCGATGGATTCGGCGACTGCCGCGCCCTCCTGTTTTTTTGAATCGCCAAGGCTGCTGGCGTCTAAAATGTTTGCGCCCAAATCTAATTTCTTCGCGGTTTCCTGCGCGATGGCCAGCGCATCGCCCGTAACCATTTTGACTTTCACGCCCATTGCCAGCGCAGTTGCGATGGTTGCCTTGGCATCTTCGCGCGGCGGATCGAACAGCGGCAACACGCCAAGAAATTGCCATGCACCATCCTCATCTGCCCGCGCCACGCCCAAGGAACGAAAGCCGCGCGACGCAAATTCGTTGACTGCTTTTTCGACTTCGGATTTCACCTGCGCGGCGTTGGCTGACAATTCCAAAATCACCTGCGGCGCGCCCTTCGTAACTTTGAATTGTTTTCCGTCTGCGGCTTTGACGCTAGCCTCGGTGCGTTTATGCACCGGATCGAACGGCTGGAAATGAAGCACCTTATAACTTTTTAATTCATCTTTATTTTTCACGCCACCGATGACGGCCAGATCAATCGTGTCGTTATTGTCCGCGCGCGATGTGAGCGCAGCATCGAGGATGACTTGTTCGGCAGAAATGTTCACGCTGAACGGATCGCCCAGCGTCAGCTTGTTTTGTGTCAACGTGCCCGTCTTGTCCGCGCAGAGCACATCCACGCCCGCCAATTCCTCGATGGCCACCAGCTTGCTCACAATCGCCTGTTTCTTGGCAAGCAGCCGCGCGCCGACCGCCATCGTCACCGACAGCACCGTCGGCATCGCCACGGGAATTGCCGCCACCGTCAGCACCAAGGCGAACTGCAACGTCGTGAGAATCGGATCGCCGCGAAAAATTGCGACGGTGATAATTATCGCCACGAGCGCGACCGCGAGAATGATCAGATAATTTCCAATCTTCAAAACGGCCTTTTGAAAATGACTGGTTGTTTGCGCCTCCTGCACCAGTTGCGCCGTCTTGCCAAAATAAGTTTTCCCGCCCGTCGCATACACCAGCGCGCCAATCTCACCTTGACGGATAATAGAACCGGAAAAAATCGCCTCGCCAGATTTGCGCGTGGCGGGCAACGATTCGCCGGTCAGCGCGGATTGATCCACTTCAATTGGGTCGCCGTCCAGCAGTCGCGCATCCGCCGGCACAATGTCGCCGAGCCGCACGCGGATGACATCGCCCGGCACAAGTTCACGCGACGGCGGCGTGATCCAGTTGCCGTCACGTTTCACGCGAGCCTTGATCGCGAGTTTGGCCTTCAGCGCGGCGATGGCGTTGCCCGCCTGACGTTCTTCCCAAAATCCGACGACGGCGTTGGCAGCGAGCAAAAAAAGAATGATGAAAAAATCCGGCCAGTGCCGGACTACGCCCGACAGGATCACCGCCGCTTCAATCATCCACGGAATCGGCCCCCAGAAATAGCCAAGGAATTTCAGGAGCGAATTGGTTTTCTTTTCTGTAATCTCGTTCGATCCATATTGCGCGAGCCGTCTCTGCGCCTCGGCTTGCGTGAGTCCGTCTGGCGACGACTCCAATTTTTTCTCCACTTCTGCCAGCGGCAACGTTTTCAAATCGTCCTTCGCATCGGGGACGGGCGTCTTGGCTTTCGTTTCAATGTTCACAATGATCCCTTGCGGAAATGCTATCTTTTGGACGCGGAGAAACGAATGGGGTGAACACCCCATGAAATTGAAACCTGCGAAATCCCGAATCGCTTCGCTTATATTTTTTCCATCGCAGCAGTGTATTCACCCCGGCGCGCGGCGCGGTTGCACTTGGCGCGATGAAGCAGAGCTTGCTGTGCAGCTTTCACGTTGGCTTCTTTGCCGTGCCAGAGTTCCAAAGCCGGTTGCTGGATGGCGCGGGAAAATGAGAAGGTCAACGCCCACGGCATTCGTGACTTGAACCGGACATTCATGGCGTTGAGGCGGGCCGAGGCGAGTTCGCTTGGCTGGCCGCCGGATAAAAATGCAATTCCCGGCACGGCGGCGGGGACGGCTCGTAAAAGAGTTTTCACCGTGGCGTCGGCGACTTCGTCCACGGATTCCTGCGCGGGGCAATCCAAGCCCGGCAAAACCATGTTGGGTTTGAGGATCATGCCTTCCAGCAGCACGCGCTGGCAATTGAGCTGGATGAAAACATTGCGCAACGTTTCCTCGGTGACTTGGCGGCATTGCTCCAAGGTATGCGCGCCGTCCATGAGCACTTCCGGCTCAATGATGGGAACGAGTCCGGCTTCCTGGCACAACGCGGCGTAGCGCGCGAGCGTCTGCGCATTGGCTTCAAGGCAACTGCGGCTGGGAATGTTTTCGCCGATGACAATCACCGCGCGCCATTTGGCGAAACGCGCGCCCATTTGGAAATATTCCGCCAGACGTTCGCGTAAGCCGTCCAGACCTTCGGTGATTTTTTCGCCGGGATGCACGGCCATGTCCTTCGCGCCGGCGTCCACTTTGATGCCGGGAATGATGCCCGCAGCGGCAAGGGCTTGGGCGAAAGGCATGCCGTCGCGTTTTTGCTGGCGAATGGTTTCGTCAAAAAGAATCGCGCCACTGATGCTCTCGCCGAGGCCCGGCGCGGTCACGATCAATTCCCGATACGCGCGCCGCGCGGCGGCGGTTTGCGGAATGCCGAGCTTGGCGAATCGTTTGTTGCAGGTGGGATCGCTTTCGTCCATCGCGAGCAAACCTTTGTGGTCGGCGACGAGGTGGCGGGCGGTATCAATTAAAAGTTGCGCATTCATGGCGGGTCAATTTATGCCGGAAACTGTAGCTTTTGAAAGCGAAGAAACGAATGGGGTGAACACCCCATGAAAATTTTCAACCGCAAAAACTTTGACACGAATTGCACGAATTGACGCGAATTCAAATACGCCGAAAAGATTTTCAAACCGCGAACCACGCCAAACACGCGAACGCAGAATTAAATACGCTGAAGGCGTAACGGAAATTAGCCTAGGGTTGGAGCAAGCCGGAAGATTGACCAAGTGGACTGGCAGACAGGCCAAGTGACCCGGCAGTTGGATCAGGCGGGACGGCAGATTGATTCCGTGAACCGGCGGCGGCGTCACATTTTCCGCCAGTGATTTTACGTTTCCTTCGCGACGCGATTAGTTGCCCGCTGGCGCGGAAATCGGTTGCGATGGTTGCGATTGGCCTTGCAGCCGCCAGCGCAAGCCGCCGGTCGCCACATAGACGAGCATCGCAAACAGCATCACGATCACGCAAAACCAGATGCGCCAGTCGCGATGCGCGCGTTTCCAATACGGACGATGGCCGTGATGCAGTTCCGCGCCGTTGGGATTTTCAAACCGGTGGTGGACTGGTTTTATTTCATTCATTGGTTGCCGATTTTTTTTCCGTCCATTTCCAATTCCGAATCTCCGGCAAATCTTCGCCGTGCCGGGCGATGTAATGTTTGTGCTCGATGAGTTTGTCCTGCATCTGCTGTTTCAGGTAGTCGCCCTTGACGCCGAGTTGCGGCAGTCGGTCAATCACGTCTTGCACGAGATGAAAACGGTCGAGGTCGTTTTGCACGCGCATGTCGAAGGGCGTCGTGATCGTGCCTTCTTCCTTGTAGCCGCGAACGTGGAGGTTGCGGTTGGTGCGGCGATAAGTGAGCCGGTGGACGAGCCACGGGTAGCCGTGAAATCCGAAAACGATATGCTTGTCTGTGGTGAAGAGCGAATCGTAATCGGCTTCGCTCAATCCGTGCGGATGTTCGCTCGCGGATTGCAGCTTCATCAGGTCAACGACATTGACCACGCGGATTTTCAAATCGGGCAGATGTGCGCGCAAAATGGAAACGGCGGCCAGAATCTCAAGCGTGGGCGTATCGCCGCAGCAGGCCATTACCACGTCCGGCTCGGAGCCTTG
>JBEKZT010000171.1:0-7356 GCA_049509595.1 Verrucomicrobiota bacterium | reverse complement strand
AACGGAGACGGACGCTGAATTCGCCTCGATTCCATTCGAATTTCCGTTTGCGCGTTTGCTGCAAATTATCAAGGAAGCCGTGCGCGAGAACCTTCCGCTCGCACAGGCAATTGAAGAACTTCGGCGTGGCGGTCATCCCGAATTGCCGCGAATCAATGGCACGCCGATTTCGACTTGGACGCCGCAGCAGGAACAGGCACTCGCCAGAATTGTGAACATTGACGATGTACGCCGCGTCTGGATGGGTTCGCTCGAAATTACCGAACTTATTCGCCGTCAATTTGCGCGCGAAATTTCTTCGCTCAGTGCGTCGCAGTTCGGCATTTCGAGTGTTTCAAGTCCATTTGGCGGCGCGGAACGGCAAAAAAGTTTTTGGTTCAACGTCAATGCGGAGTTGATTATTTATGGCGCAACCGAACCGACGGCCAAAGTCACGCTTGATGGACGCGAAATCAAATTGCGACCTGACGGCACTTTCAGTTTTCGCTTTGCTTTGCCGGATGGCAAATATGAATTGCCTGCGGTTGCGGTTTCCCCTGATGGCACGGAAGCGCGCGCGGCGCATCTCAAATTCAGCCGTGAAACGGACTACGTTGGCGATGTAGGCGCGCACCCGCAAGACCCCGTGTTAAAAACGCCGTCGGCGGAAAATCTTTAATCCCATGGACGCGCCTCAACGCGGAGCTTTGATGCTCGTTCGCTTTGTCGCCGCGACGTTGATCTGCCTGAGCCTCTTGGAGGAATCCCTGTATTGGATCGAATCGGTCGCGCGCCATCTGCCGGTCGGAATTTTCCACTTCGCGCTGCTGGCCGTTCCGCTCGCGCTGGGCATCGTCATTTTGATCAAGGCCAGCGCCATTGCCGGATGGGTTTCGGACAAATTTGGCGAATGAAACCTTGGGTTGAAAATTATTTGAACGCCATTCAAAAATTCTAGTCGCATTCCCGATGCAAGGTTATTTATCCCTCGTTCTCCACGCACACCTGCCGTTTGTGCGGCACCCGGAACATGAAAAATTTCTGGAGGAATGCTGGCTTTTCGAGGCCATCACCGAAACTTACATTCCGCTGCTGCAAATTCTCGAAGGCTGGCGGCGCGATGGTATGAACACGCCGCTCACGCTTTCGCTTTCGCCGACACTTTGCTCAATGCTGAATGATTCGCTGTTGCTCAACCGCTACGAGCAGCATCTCAAGGGACTTATCGAGCTCGCCGAAAAGGAAATTCATCGCACGCACTGGGACCGCGCCTTCCGCGAACTCGCGTGGATGTATCATTACCGATTCACGACCATTCGCGACACATGGTATTTTTACCAGCGCGATCTTGTCGGCGCGTTCCGGCAATTTCAGGATGAAAACCGGATTGAAATCACCACCACCGCCGCGACACACGCGCTGCTGCCCTTGCTCGCCAATCATCCGCCGTCACTGCGCGCGCAAATTTTGACCGCGCGCGACCACTATCGAAATTGCTTTGGCCGCGACCCGCGCGGCATCTGGCTGCCCGAATGCGCTTACGTCGAGGGCGTTGAAAATTTTTTGCAGGAGGCAAACATCCGCTGGTTTATTCTCGATACGCACGGCGTGCTTTACGCCAAGCCGCGACCGCGTTACGGCTCATTTGCGCCGATTTTCACACCCAACGGCATCGCCGCGTTTGGCCGCGATCTTGATTCCTCACGGCAGGTCTGGAGCCGTGACGAAGGATATCCCGGTGACCCGCGCTACCGTGATTTTTACCGCGACATCGGGTTCGATCTGGATTTTGACTACGTGAAACCTTATTTGCCGACGCCGGAAATTCGGGGGTTCACCGGCCTCAAGTATTTTCGCATCACCGGCAAAACCGGGGGAAAAGAAATTTACCAGCGCGATGCGGCGTTGCAGGCCGCCGCCGAACACGCCGGACATTTTTTAAATGAACGCGTCGCGCAGATACAAAAAGTCTCGGCGATCTTCGGCCGCCCGCCGCTTGTTGTCGCGCCTTACGATGCCGAATTGTTCGGCCATTGGTGGTATGAAGGTCCGGAATTTCTGGATTACTTCGCGCGCAAAATTTTCTACGACCAGAAAACCGTCGAGCTGGTGACGCCGGGCGAATACGTGCGCCGCCTTCCGACCAATCAAATCGCCACGCCCGGCGCGTCAACCTGGGGCGAGGAGGGTCATTTGCGTGCGTGGCTCAACGAATCGAACGAATGGATTTATCCGCATCTGCAAATTGCGCAGGAACGCATGGCCGGCCTCGCGCGGCGGTTCAAGAAGCCGAATGAACTGCGCGCACGCGCGTTGAAACAGGCCGCGCGCGAACTTCTGCTCGCGCAATCCAGCGACTGGCCGTTCATTTTGCGTTCTGGCACCAGCCCCGACTACGCTAAGAAACGCGTCAAAGATCATTTGCTCCGCTTCATCGCCCTGCACGATCAGCTTACCGCGACGGGCGTGGACGAAAACTGGCTGCTCGAAGTCGAATCGCGCGACAACATTTTTCCCGACGTGGACTGGACTTATTGGAAGTAACCGAAACTCAAACGTCACTGCTCCAATCGGAAAAACAAATTCCCCGCTGGCGAAGTGATGATGATGAAATTGTTCGTCCCGTCGTTGGAAATGGCGCCACTGCTTGACCAACTGGCCGTCGTCAAATCCGGATTTTGTTGCAACGTCCAGCCCGTCGAAGGATACGGCCATGAAATTTTCACACTGTTGCCCGAATGCGTGATGGTCAACGTCGGTGCGCCTGCTATTTGGACGACAGAAATCAAACTCCAGAATCCTCCGGTCAATGAATAATTCCCGCCGGTCATTTGTTGAACACTGGCATCGTGCTGGCCGATAGTGCCGGTGACTTGATAAGTGCCACCGGTGCTCGTCCCGCCGCCGCCGGCGATTTTATACCAATCAATTGAGTATTGCTGCGCGAAGCTGATGACCGGCAGCAGCACGCTGAAAAGTGAAATGATTTTTCTTACAATTCTGTTCTTCATAGATATTTCAAAAGCCGATACCTCGCCTCACTATAAATCAATAAACTAAAACCGGCAACCGTCATCTGCTGTTCCACTTCACTTACCTCACCCGTTCAACGGGAGAAAGTCTTATTCCAATCGAAAGGTAAACGTCTGTTCCGCCCACTGACCGACCGGAATCGTGCCGACAAATTCCGCGTTGAATTGAGATTCTTTCACCGCTTTGACCGCTGCGGCGTCGAGCAACGGGTAGCCGGAGCTTTTGACGATTTCCACTTTGTCGAGCACGCCTGCTTCGTTGATGTAAATCTTCAACATCACCTGCCCCTGTTGATGCCGGTATTGCGCCTCCGGCGGATAAATTGCTTCAACGCGGTGCGCATATTTTAGCTCAGTGACGGAAATATATTTTTCTGGCGGCGGCTTTGGTTGCGGCGGTGGAACAACCACGGGCTGCACAACTGGCGGCGGGGGCGGTGGAGTCGGCTTCGGTTGGAGAATGGTCATTTCCGGTTTCAGTGGCGGCACGGGCTGCGGTTTTTCTTCGGGCTTCGGCGGAATGACCACCGGCTTGGGTGGCAGGGGAGTTGGCTGTGGCTTTGGCGGTTCAGTTTGCGGCGGCGGTGGTGTGGTCAACGTGACGTCCACGTAAGTCTCGTTCAAAAGTTTTGGCGGATGCGGCGCGGGCGGTTTCAGACAAAAAAGCACGACGGCGTGAAGTGCCAGGGCGACCGCGTAAAAAATGACCAGCGGACGAGTCATTGCTTCGGTGGAGCGAGGCTACTGACGAGCCGTTTGTGCAAGGTTGCGGCGCGGCTCGCGAGGACGCTCGCCCCACCAAACTCAACTTTATTGTAGCGGTTCATTGCTTCAACTTCGTGTCAATCGCCACTTTCGTGATGCCGACTTTTCGCAAATCATCCAGCACTTCGACGGCTGAACCGAAAAAGGCCTTCTCATCGCCGTTGATGAAAACTTTTGGATCAGATTGTTGAGCTTTCAATTGCTGCAAACGCGCGGGCAGTTCGGACAATTGCAATTCTTCCTTGTTGAAAAACAAATCGCCGTCTTTGGTGACGGAAATTGTCGTGCGGTCGTTGCGTTCCTGCGGCGCACTGGCGGCGGCGGCAGGCAGGTTCACCCTGATGCCGTTGTTTTTCACCATTGAGAGCGAAACCATCATGAACGTCGCCAGCAGAAAAAAGATGACGTCAATGAGCGGGATGATTTCGATGCGCGCGCGTTTACGCGAACGGAGAGACGGAATGTTCATTTCGATTCTCCTTCCTGTTTGCATTCTTTGCATTGTTCCAAATGCAATTCGAGTTGTGTTGCGGCGTCCTCGATGTCGTGCCGTGCTTCTTCGAGCCGCGCGTTCAGATAATTGAAAGGGACCAGCGCGGTGATGGCGATGCCGAGACCAAACGCGGTGGCGATGAGCGCTTGTGCAATGCCGCCGGTGATGGCTTCGGGCGCGTCGAGATGTTGGGCGCCGAGCAAACCGAAGGCGTGAATCATGCCGGTGACGGTGCCGAGCAAACCGAGCAACGGCGCGAGCGTGACAATGGTGTCGAGCACGGCGAGGCCGCGATTGAATTTTTTCAATTCCAGATTCGCCGCGCGCAAAACCGCGTTCGAAAAAGATTCGGCGCGATGCGCGAGCGCGAATGTGAGCACGCGCACGATGAAATCGCCGCTGCCTTGTCCGGCTTTGATGGCGCCGTCCAAATCGTGATGCTCGACGCGCTTGAGGATTTCGTCCACGGCTTGCGGTTTGAACCGCACGCGTTCGCGGATGATGAAGAAGAAACGTTCCAATACCGTGGCGACGGTAACGATGGAACAGCAGGTAGCTGCTTATGACTGACAGAAATCCGACAAAAAAAAGCCAGCCACACCAAAATAATAAAACGACTTTGGCATCATTTAATTTTGCATTCTGCTCCCTTGTTTTTAGAAGCAATTGTATGATCGCCTGTTCGGCGGCGCTTTCCGACACTTCTTCGGGTTTCAAGTTTTCCCAAAGCTTGTCTCCCCGGGGATAAACTGCATGGCTCTTGAGTCGCATACTGCAAAGGCCAAAAAATAAAGACAGGCTCAACGCCGCCAGCGCCAGATAAAAAGAAACTTTGGCCCACTGTGAAGATGATCCCAACAACGTTGCTATGTTTAATAATTGGAAACCGGTTACGATGATTGTTCCAGCGATGAACTTCTCCGCCCGTCCGAGCAGATGTTTGGTTCTGTCATTTTCAGCACTCATCGCTTTTTCAGCGGCCTCTTTTACAACTGTAATTTTGCTCATAGATTTAATGATTCAAGTGTTTTCTGCACCGCATTGCATATTTTTAGACTCTTTGTTTCCTGGTTTCGATTCAAATTTTTGGGAGCGCACACGCAGGTGCGACCCCCGTTTTTCGATTGCGCCGTTTCGGAGGATGAACGCGCCTTCGATATTTTAGAACACGAAACTCAATGAGCCAAAAAAGCCAAGGCGTTCACCGAATTGCGCGGCGTTGACGCCGACGCCGGAGCCGTCGCGCAATTCATAGCTGTTATCGGTCACGTTCACGACATCGAGCCGGGCTTTTAAAATTTTGCCCTTGCCGACGGTGAAACTTTGCTCCGCGCCGAAGTTTATGGAATAGTATTCAGGCACACTTGCGCCATTGGGAATAGGATCACCTGCGGCATCTTCGACTCCACCGCCGTCAGCTCTCAATCCACTGCCGTAAAGCGCGTCGGCATAAAGCCGCGTGCTATAGCGCTTCGATTCATTCCATGTGTAGGCCACGCCGAACGAGCCGGAGAGCCGTTGATCGTGGTCGAGATAAATCCAATTGTTTTTGACGTAGGCCGCATCAGCCGGGTCAAACAGGAATTGCGCCGAATTCCAGTCTTCACCTTTCGCGACCGACCAGGCGAGGTTTGCATACGATGAGAAACCACCTTTGGCGTATGAGCCGGTGAATTCCACGCCGTAGACCTGGCCTTTGGCATAGTTGAAGGCCGAGAGGATGAGCGTTTGTCCGAACAATCCGTCGTCGAGCTGGTTGTGAGCCTGTTTGTAATAACCATCCAAGCCCACCGTCAATCCCGGCGCAAGTTTCTGGCTGATGCCGACATCGTAATAATTCGAGCGCTCGGCTTTGACCGGATCGTCCGCATCTGTGGGTGCCGCACCCGAAGTGCCATCAAATTTTGCCACGTCACTGCCCGACACGTTTTCCACTGGCGGCGGTGTGAAATACCGTGAGTAACCGGCGTGCAACGTCGTCGACTCCGTCGGTTGGTAGATGAGGTTGATGCGCGGGCTAAGCTGATGTTCGTTATCGAATGATGAATTGAAAACATCGAAACGTCCGCCAAAATTAACGGTTAATTTTGAAAACATTTTCCATTCATCCTGCAAATACAAACCGGTGAACAGGCCGTAAAGATTTTCGTCGTCCACTTTGGGAGGTTCCGTTGGTCCAGTTGGATTTCCGTCAGGCCCCACTGGAAACACAGTGCTCGTCGAATCGGCAGTCACATATTCGCTCAAAAATAGCGCTCCCCCACGAATTTTGTTTTTTTCGCCAAGGTCGCAACTGGCATCTGCCTGCAATCCCGCGGAATAAAGTTTGCGATCCACGTCGCTGGCTTCGCCATTGAAGTAGAGATCGCCTACAGTATCGGGCATGAAATGCACGTCGCTGTTGCGGATGAAGGTGGAAACCTGATAATTCAAATTGTCCGCCGCTTTTTGATAAGCCACAACGCCGTAATAATTTTGTTCGTTTTGTCTTTCATTGAGGTTGGAGGAATTGAAACTGGTTGCGCTTTGTCCTGGCATGAACGTATACCACGGAACGGCTGTAGGGTTGCTCGGTGTCGGACTGTTGCCCGGGAGAACATCCGGAGTGTTAGGAACTTCAAACTCGCTGTAAGATGCGCTGCCCATGAAAGTGACGCGGCTCGTGTCGCTCAAAATGCACGACGCATAGATGAATGACTTGCCTTGATCCGTCGTGTCGTGAATCGCGTCATGGCTGGCGGTAGGATTTTCAATTCCCAAGTCATTGTGGTCGTAACTGCCATCAATGAAATAATTCCATTTTCCCTGCGTGCCGCCATATTCAAAACTCGGACGAATCGTGTCGTAACTGCCCCCATACAATTCGCCTTCGCCGCCGTTTTCAAATCCGCTTTTGGTTTGGATGTCTATGACGCCCGCTGTTCTGAAACCGTATTGCGCGGGCAGCGAGCCGGTGATGAGTTGCATGGAGTCCACAAAACGCGGGTCGAGTTCTAATCCGAATCCAGTGATGCCTTCGGGCAACAGCACATCGTTGATGCGATACTGCAAATTTGCGTGCTCGCCGCGAACGTGCAAATCGCCGTT
>JBEKZT010000170.1:0-4958 GCA_049509595.1 Verrucomicrobiota bacterium | reverse complement strand
CGACGCGGGCATGTTGGACCAGGTCATCATGAACCTCGCCGTCAACGCCCGCGACGCCATGCCCATCGGCGGACGGCTCGTCATTGAAACTTACGCCGTGGACTTTGATGAAAACATTCGCGAGCAAACTCCCCAGGGCCGTCCCGGCCGGTTCGTCTGCTTGAGCGTGAGCGACACGGGTTGCGGCATTGCGCCGGAAATACTGCCTAAGATATTTGAGCCCTTCTTCACCACCAAAGGCGTCGGCAAAGGCACCGGCCTGGGACTGGCGACGGTGTTCGGCATTGTCCAGCAGCATCAGGGTTGGATTAATGTTTACAGCGAAGTCGGCAAGGGAACGACCTTCAAAATCTATTTTTCACGGTTGACCAAAACTTCCGTCACTACGGCGGCCAGACCCAAACCCGCCACGACGGACTTGTCGGCCAGGCCCGGCGGCAGCGAAACCATTTTGCTGGTGGAAGACGACGCCGCGCTGCGGGCGGTCGTGCGCAAAACCCTCTTGAAGCTGGGTTATCGCGTCTTCGAAGCCGTCAACGGCGTCGAAGCGCAGGAAGTCTGGAAACAGCACCGCGACGAAATCCATCTGTTGCTGACCGATATGATCATGCCCCACGGCGTGAGTGGCAAGGACCTGGCCAAAATACTGCTGGCGGACAATCCCAAGTTGAAGGTGGTTTTTGCGAGCGGTTACAGCTCGGAAGTCGCCAGCGGGGATCTTTCGATGAAAGAAGGATTCAATTATCTGACCAAACCCTTCCAGTCGTTCAAACTCGCCAAAATCCTGCGCGACACCCTCGATAGCGACCCGCAGAAATAAAAACGCTATGCTTTAGTGCGAATCGCTAAAGCCTTCGGCGTGAGTGTGCGCGAATTGGTTGAAGAGCTTTGATTTCCGGCCAACGATGCGTGATTTTCACGCATTGACCCTAACCCTGTTTCTTTTTAAACACTCCCAACCCCATCCGGCTGGAAAAAGGACGTTTTTGCCATTTTATCAAAGCGTTTTGTTCTGAAATCAAAGCGAGTTGTTCCAAAATCACAGTGGTTTGTCTTGGAATCACAGTGAGTTATCACGAAATCATAGTAAGTTGTTCTAAAAACACAGTGGTTTATCTCAAAATCACAGTGAGTTATCTCGGAATCACAGTAAGATGTCACGAAATCACAGCGAGTTGTCATTTTATCACAGTAAGATGTCTTGGAATCACAGCGAGTTGCCATTTTATCACAGTGAGTTATCACGAAATCACAGTAAGTTGTTCCAAAAGCACAGTGAGTTGTCCTGAAATCACAGTGAGTTATGCCAAAAAGAAGAGGAAAACAATTTCAACTTGACGGCTGGAACGGTGTTTGATTAAATTTTGGTGTGCAGGGGAACAGGGCACAACGCTTCTGGGAACCTTTTTAGAGGGAAAACTAAAATGGAAAATGAAAAAGATAATACGGGTCGCACTTTCATTTGCGACCTTTCCTGACGATGAACTGAACAGCTTCGCGATCCTCATCATTGTCTGCATCAAGACGAATCCGCTGTTTCCAAACCTGCCGGTGACGATCGCCGTATTGACGGCGTTGCAGGCGGCGTTTCAAGATGCCATCACGGCTGCGGCGCAAGGCGGGCCGATGGATACTGCAGCCAAAAACGAGGCGCGGAATGCGCTGGTCTCGGCGTTGCGCCAGACAGCGGCGTATGTGCAAAGCCTCGCGCTGCCCAACGTCTCGCAGGTGCTCTCCTCGGGCTTCGACGTGGTGACTCCCAATTCTGCACAATCGCCACTCTCGCAGCCGGTGTTCACGCTGGATAATTCCGTGACGGCGCAGTTGACGGTGGGTTTGCAGGCGGTGACGAACGCCAAGGCGTATCAGGTGCAGTTCAGCATCGGCACGGGTGCATGGCAGGAGGCGGGCATCTATCCGAACACGCGCGACATCGTGCTGAGGGGTCTGACGCCGGGCACGGTGTGTAACGTGCGCATCCGCGCCATCGGCGGCTCGACGCAATACAGCGAGTGGAGCGCGTCGATGCCGACAATGGTAACCTGAAAAAGTGGACGAGCTTGGCGGCTGGTTGGAACCGGCCGCGACCGGGCAATGGTTCAGGTCAATGCACGACTCTAAAAGTTGGCCTGCCATTGTCCGGGTTATTTAATCACCCCCACCCGTTTGATGCCCAAATGAGCCGTTCGCTGGCGGCCACTATAAGGTGAACACCCCATTGTAGGAGTGCGGCCTTGTTCTTATTTTCATTGAAAATCAAAAAGACAAGAAATGATCGAACCATGAAAATAAAATCTTTGCGTGTATTTATCCTGTCAATAGCGGCAGGGGGATTGGTGTTGGTGTCAGGCTGTGTCGTTGAGCCGAATGGACAGGTGGCGTTTCAACCATTCGTGGTTGTGGCCCCGGCGCCGGTGTATGTAGCTCCACCACCGGTGGAAGTGGCTCCGGTAATGGTCCCTGACAGCTACGCCTGGGATGGTTACGAATACGTCGGTCTCGTGGGTGACCAATATTACTATCTGGGACCCGGCAATGTCTGGCTGTTTTGTGAACCGTTCAGGCTGGATCGTTTCCATGGATGGGAAAGAGGCCATGCTGATTGGCGGGATCACGCCATTCGCAATGACCATTACCGAACGGATCACAATGGGCATGTTCAGCCAAGGCGTGACGACAGGCACTGAAAGGACAGGAAGGACGAACATTGATTCCGCACGAAAAGTGAGCAGGATAAAATGGAAACCAAAGAACTTTTAGCACGATGGCATGTCCTGCTCAACGAACCGAGCGATGCGATTGCTGTCCGGGGTGTTCTGCAGGAAAGACTGGATATTCTGCACCGGCTCAATGAGCTTGGAACAAGGGACATTGATGGCCTCTCGATTTTTACAGCAATGGAGTCAACAAACGTTTCGATGAGGGAAGTTGACCGGGCAAGTGTGGCTTAAAACATTGGCCTTCTGCAAAAGTTTCCGAACCGGGTCGAGAAATTTCAATCCGTCCGTTCTACGGCGAAGACGCCGCTTCCAACGTTTCCAGCGTCGGCCCTATTTGATTGCCGATGCGATTGCCCGCCAAGTCCAACACGAAGCCGAATCCGATCACCAGCACCAGCAAGATGACGAACGCCCAGAAGTGACGCGCTTCAAACCGTTTCACCGTCCGACCGAATGCCACCAGCCCGAACAACGCCGCCACCACGATCACGGCATCCACGCTCGCCCGCTGCCAGTAACTGCCGCCCAAATGCAACCACATCCCGAATTCGTCGAACGTCAATCCCATCGCCACGCCATATATGAGTGCCGTGATTTCCGCAGCGCGGCCGACCGGACGCCGGAACACGCTGTAACCGCACACCGCCGCCAGCAGAAAGATGCCGTAGTTCAGATGATGCACATGCGTCCCGTGCAGGAAGAAATAAAAGTTCGGCATTTCATCGGACATGATGAGAAATACGCAGACGCGCGACAGCAGAAACGTGACGAGAAAGCCGAACAAGGTGCGCCGCGCCAGCCGGTGTGCCGTCTCGCGCGAGATGGAATGTTCCGGATTCAGAATGGTGCTGGTTTAAGGCCGTTTCTGAATCGTGTCGAGAATTTTTTTGGAAGATTGAACCGTTTATTTAACCGCCAAGGCACAAAGCAAATGGTCAGGGACGACTCCTTGCAGCTAAAATTGTCAGGATGACAATGAAAGCGGCACCGAGGTTGCCAAGCCGGAGGTTTTCGGACAAAGTTTCTGCCGGAGTATTGGGGCCGGCTGGGGCTGGTGTGGCGACCACGGCTGGGGCTGGGGCTGGTGCGGCGACTGTCGTTGTTTTGCTAACCGGTGCAGTCGAGCAGCATCCTGCAAGCACTGTCGCGGCGACAAATAAGATTGGAATGATGTTGCGCATAGTTGAACGGTTTAACATTAAATATTGCTTTTACAACCCTCCCTGTTCACGGGCTTATGGAATCAGACTTGCGAATTTTAATCAAGTGATTTCATCGCAAAAAGCGGAATCAGGTATTTGATGGAAGCCTAAGGTAGAGACAGCGCAGCGTCGCTACCGCGGCGTGTACCGACTTGACCTTTGTGCAGCGTTGGATATTTTCTCCTCAGATTGTCATCAACTGCCTAAGGACATATGTGTATAACAAGGAAATCCACCCCAATGAACAATTCCTTCTGGTTCCGCTTTTCGTGGCTGCACAGGCTGGTTTGGATCGCTTGCTGGACGGGATTTATAGGTGTCAGTCAGGCCCAGACCAATTTTCAAATAATCAAATCATTTGGTTTTCCGGCGTTGTCCACCGGGTCGTCGCCGCGATCGCAGATGATTCTTGGAAACGACGGGATGCTTTACGGAGTGACAACGCAGGGGGGCAGCAATTTGCTGGGAGTGGTTTTTAGCGTCAATACGGATGGCACCGGTTATCAGGTGTTGCATTCGTTTGGCGGCGGCACAAACGACGGTTCCTATCCGGCGGCGGAATTGCTGCAAGCCAGCGACGGCATGCTTTACGGAACAACTGAAGATGGCGGCACCAACAACGCAGGTATTGTTTTTAAGATGAATACCGACGGGACTGGCTTCAGCCAGGTGCATGCCTTCGACGGCTCCGACGGTGAAGAGCCTCAAGGCGGTTTGCTCCAAGGCCGGGAGGATGGCGTGCTTTACGGCACGACCTCAACCGGGGGCACTGGCTATGGCGGAACTATTTTTAAGGTCAACACCGATGGCAGCGGTTTTCTCGTCCTGACCAATTTAAACGTTAAGACCGGCACGGACCCTTTGTGCGGAATGGTGGAAGGGGCTGACGGCTACCTCTATGGGACCACATTTTCTGACGGCGACTATGAAGGCGCCGGCTACAACGGAGGTATTTTCAAATTGTCCCGGGACGGCTCCTTCTTTCAGAACCTCCACTATTTTCAATACGAACCCTTTGATGGAGATGTGGCAGATG
>JBEKZT010000017.1:0-16731 GCA_049509595.1 Verrucomicrobiota bacterium | reverse complement strand
TGGCGCTTCACCAGTTCGGCGAAGGCGTCCTGGGAATTTGTTTTGGCAAATTGCCGGAGCAATTCAGAATCAGGCTTCATGTTCAACTTGTAGCACCCGCCAAAATGAAAATCGCACAAAAATGTATTCGCTCTATAGGCTATTTTTGAACTAAACTTGCGTTTGCAGTGACCAATAGCAACTCAATGATTGAAGTTTCAAATCTGACGAAACGCTACGCGGGGCGAACCGCTGTGGAGGACATTTCATTCACTGTTGCGCGCGGCGAGATTGTCGGCCTGCTCGGTCCGAACGGGGCTGGCAAAAGCACGACGATGCGGATGCTTTCGTGCTTCATGCCGGCGACGAGCGGCACGGCGCGCGTGGCGGGTTTCGATGTTTTTCATGAATCGGATGAAGTACGCCGCCGGATTGGTTTCATGCCGGAAAACAATCCGTTATATCCGGAAATGCGAGTGCGGGAATACTTGAAATTCCGCGCGCGGCTGAAAGGTCTTGGCTGGAAGCGTTCGCGCCAGCGCGTGGACACGGTGATGGAGCAATGTGGTTTGACTGACGTGCGCCGCCGCATCATCGGCCAGCTTTCGAAGGGCTACCGCCAGCGCGTCGGTTTGGCGGATGCACTCGTGCATGAGCCGGAACTGATTATTTTAGACGAGCCGACGATCGGCCTTGATCCGCATCAAATCCGCGCGGTGCGGCAATTGATTAAAAACCTCGCCGGGAAACATACGGTGCTAATTTCAACGCACATTCTTCCTGAAGCGGAAATGACGTGCAACCGGATGCTCATCATGTATGACGGAAAAATCCTCGCCGCCGACACGCCGGAAAATTTGCAGCGGCTCATGGCCGGCAGCAGCCAAATCATCGCCGAAATCGCCGCGCCGGCGGACACGCTCCGGGAATGCTGGCTGCAAATGCCGGAAATCAAACACTTTGATGTCTCTGCGTCGGCGGATGAATTTCAACGTTGCGCGCTGACGCCATGCGACGGGTTGGATTTACGCCCGGCAATTTTTGCGCTGGCACGTGAACGCGGCTGGATTTTGCGCGAACTGACGCGTAACCGTCATTCACTCGAAGATATTTATGTGCAAGTGACCGGTCCAAACGAGGAGGAAAACTGATGCAGATTTTCTGGACGCTCACGCGCCGCGAACTGGCGGCTTTCTTTGTTTCGGTCACAGGTTACGTCGTCATCGCGGCGGTCACGCTTCTGATCGGACTGAGTTTCGTCGTATTGATGACAAATCTCGGCACCGATCCCTCGTCAATGCCAGTCACGGAAATGTTTTATCGCACTTACTTTTTCTGGCTGATTGTGTTGCTGGCCGCGCCGGTCATTACAATGCGCTTGTTTGCGCTGGAAAAATTCACCGGCACCTTTGAAACGTTAATGACGGTGCCGGTGAGCGATTTCCAGGTCGTCGCGGCGAAATTCACGGCGGCCATTGTTTTTTACGTCATCATGTGGCTGCCGATGCTCGTTTGTCTGTTCATCGTCCGGCATTTTACGAATCAACCCAATACGCTGGATGCCGGAATGCTGGGCGGAATGTATTTCGGCATTTTTTTGATAGGTTGTTTGTTTTTGTCATTGGGTTGTTTTGCGTCGGCCATCACGCGTAGTCAAATGGCGGCGGCGATCATCAGCTTTGTGCTCGGCGTGAGTTTATTTTCGCTCGGATTTTTGGCTGAAGCAATTCCCGTCACCGCACAGTGGCAGTCACAGGCCCTCTCGTATTTTGGTTTGTTCGAACAAATGCATGATTTCGCGCGCGGCGTGGTGGACACGCGCGCGGTTGTTTTTTACGCCAGCCTAACGCTGTTTTTTTTGTATTTGACCTTGCGCGCGGTGGAAAGCCGGCGCTGGAAGTAAAATGCCGACCGACAAACCCAGTTTCTCGCCGCATCGCCGATGGAAAATCGGTTTTGATCTCGCCGTGCGCACAGTTTTGGTCCTGGCGGTTGTCGTGATGGTGAATTATCTCGGCGCGCAATTTTTCAGGCGATTCTATCTCAGTTCGCAAACGCGCATCGAATTGTCCCCGCGCACGCTGGGCGTGGTGCATTCGCTGACGAATCGCGTCAACGTCACGCTTTACTACGACAAGCAAGACGATTTGTTCACGACCGTTGACGCGTTGCTGAAAGAATACTGCGCGGCAAATCCAAAAATCTTCGTCAATGTCGTGGATTACGTGCGCGACGCGGGCGAAGCCGAAAAAATCAAGGAGCAATACAAGCAATACATGAACTCGCCGCAGGACAAAGACCTTGTCATATTCGATGATGAAGGGCGGATAAAAATTGTTCCCGGTGATGCTTTGGCACAATACGTTGACCAGCAGGTGCCCAGCGAAACCAAGGGCCGCCTTGAATTTGTAAAAAAGCCCACTGCATTCATGGGCGAAATGATGTTTACCTCGACCTTGCTTGCGCTTGAAGATTCCAAGCCGTTCAAGGCTTATTTTCTGCAAGGCCACGGCGAACCCGCGCTCAATGACAGCGGCAATTTTGGTTACATGAAATTCACCTCCGTTCTCGAAGAAAATTATATTCAGGTGCAGCCATTGGAATTACTCGGCGACGACGCAGTGCCGCTAGATTGCAATGTGCTGATAATCTCCGCTCCGACTGAACCATTGTCCGAACTTGAATTGAAAAAAATTGATCAATATCTCGCGCAAGACGGGCGGTTGTTTGTACTCTTCAACTATGCTTCCATCAGAAAACCGACTGGTCTTGAAGCTGTCCTCGCGCGCTGGGGAATCAACGTTGGTGACGACGTGGTGCAAGACTTAAAGAACACGATAACAGGGCAGGACATCAAAGTCCTTAAATTCAGTCGGCATCCCATCGTCAACTCACTCTCACAGCTCTCCTTGCAAATGATTTTGCCCCGCCCAATAAGCCGTGTAGATTGGCAGAATCCGCCCGCTGACGCACCGCAAATGGATGAACTGGTGTTTTCCAGCGACGATTCCACGCTCGAATACGAACCCGGCGAACCACCGCACAGTTATCCGCTCATGGTTGCCGTTGAGCAAAAAGCCATCGCTGGTGTCACTAATCCGCGCGGTGGAACCCGCATTGTTGTTGCAGGTGATTCGATTTTTCTAGGCAACTACTACATTGAAGGTGGTGCCAACCGCGACTTTCTTGGCTACGCTGTCAATTGGCTGCTCGACAGACCTTCGCTGATTAACGGCATCGGTCCGCGTCCCGTTACCGAATTTCGTCTAATAATGACAAGGACGCAGCAACAAGAAGTCCGCTGGCTGCTGCTCGGGGCGCTACCGAGCGCAGTGTTGTTGCTCGGCGGCGTGGTCTGGCTGGTGCGAAGAAAATGAATTCAAAAACCACAGGTATATGGTTTGTGATTGCTGCGATATTGTTCGCACTCGTCTTATTTTTTGAACGACAACAGCGCCATGCGAATGCCAAAGCTGCCCAAATTTTGGTCAATCTACAACCGCAATCGGTCACGAGTGTGCAAATTATTCCCGCCGGCGATTTGGAAATCCGCGCCGATCGCACAAATCAAATGTGGCTTCTGACCAAACCGATTGTTTATCCAGCCCAACCCGCCGCCATTGAGGCTTTGCTTGACGCACTCCAAAAACTCACGCCGGCGATGCGCCTCAGTGCCGGTGAATTGCGCGAACGTCCTGATGCTGAAAGGGAATTCGGCTTTGACAGCCCGCAAATTTCGCTCGTCATTGAAGCCGGTGAACAACGCTGGCAACTTTTGGTAGGCAATAAAACCGCGCCGGGGGATCAGGTCTTTTTACGAGTTGTTGGCGTTGAAGGTGTCTTCGTCACGGACGCCGATTGGCTCCAATTTATTCCGCGCACGGACAATGACTGGCGTGACACCTCACTAGTGGACGCAAATCAAATCAACGACTGCGATTGGATTGTTGTTACCAACGGCGCAGAAATCATCGAACTGCGGCGTGACGCGACGAACCATCTTTGGCACATGATCCGGCCGTTGCAGGCACGCGCCGATGGCGACCGCATCACCGACGCGCTCCAACGGCTGCAAACCGCGCGTGTTTCGCAATTCATTACCGACGACCCGAAGGTGGATTTGAGCGCATTTGGATTGCAACCTGCCGATTTGGATTTGTGGTTTGGGCGCGACACGAATCTTGTAACCGCTATTCACACCGGCGGAAGCCTGACGAACGACTCGTCGCAAGTTTACGCCAAACGCGAAGGTTGGAATGCTGTTGTAACAACGGCCAGCGACCCGCTGTCGCCGTGGCACGGCGCAGTGAATGATTTTCGCGATCGGCATTTGCTTGAATTGACTGCGCCGGTTGCTGAAATTGAATCGCGCGGCGAACAAAATTTTATTTTGCAACAGCAGGAGGCAAATGATTGGAAAGTGGCTGGCGAAAATTTCCCGACAGACGTCGAAAGTATTCAACAATTCATTAAAATCCTCGCCGGTTTACGCGTCGTGGAATTTGTCAAAGACGTTGTAACCACACCCGATTTGCAGACTTACGGGCTGGCCTCGTCATCACGTCAAATTATTTTGCGTTCGGCGGTGGGTGACACCAACGCCGTGATCGCGCAATTGCTGTTCGGCACGAAGCAGACCAATGAAGTTTTTGTTCGCCGTGCGGATGAAGGTTTTGTGTATGCAATAACGATGGACGATTTCAACCGTTTGCCCGAGGCAGGTTGGGAATTTCGTGAACGGCATATTTGGAATTTCACGGAAAATGACGTGGCGCAGATAGAGCTTCACCAAAACGGCAAGGTGCGCACGATGATCCGCGATGGTGCGAATAAATGGTCGCTCGCGCCCGGTTCGCAAGGCATGATCAACCCGCCGGCCATCGAAGAAACCGCGCATCGCCTCGGCGAATTAACTGCTGTCGGCTGGGTCGGCCGAAACATGACAAATTCCACGCAATACGGTTTTAAGCCGGACAATTTGCAAATCACCATCGAACTCAAAAACGGTGCAAAATACACTGTGGATTTCGGTGCGGAGTTGCCGCCAAGTACGCAAACCGCGTTGGCAGCCGTCACACTCGACGGAGAACGTTGGGCCTTTGTTTTTCCGCCCGTGCTTTACCAGTTCGTCTTGAGTTATCTGACGATTCCGGCGAACGTTCCCTAAATGCGTTTCGATTCCAGTTTCTGGCGGAAATGTCGGGTTGTTTTTCGCGGGTGTCGCATCACCGCGTTGCTTGCCGTGCTCATACTGGTCTGTGTTTTCATCTGGATCAATCAAATCGGTCTGCCGGATTTTCTGAAAAAACCGCTTGTGGAGAAATTGCGTGCGCGCGGCGTTGAATTGCAGTTCGCCCGCCTGCGCGTGAATTTGTTTCACGGACTGGTGGCGGACAAGGTTCGCGTGGGCCGTGCGGAAATGCCGGACAGCCCGACCTTTTCAGCGAAGGAAATTCATTTGCAATTGAATTACCGTGCCTTGTTTCACCGGCGGTTGCAAGTGGACGGCTTGACCGTACGCGAGGGCACGTTTACCTGGCCGGTTTCAACAACAAATGGTGTTTTACACGCGCTGGTGCTTGATCGCATTCAAACGGAATTGAGATTTCAAGCAAACGACTTTTGGCTGCTTGATGATTTTTACGCGGATTTTTCCGGCGCAAAATTCACGCTATCCGGTGGCGTCGCGCACGCGTCGGAAATCCGCAACTGGGGAATTTTCCACGGTGAAAAATCCGCGGGCCAGCTTGCGTGGCGGCAACAATTGCAAAATTTTTACGACACGCTCGGCGAAATTCATTTTCAGGGTGTGCCGGAATTCAACCTTTCCATCGCGGGCGACGCGCGCGACCCGCAATCGTTCACCTTGCGCGTGGCCGTGACCGCGCCCGGTGCCGACACGCCGTGGGGACGCATAAGGCGCGGACTGCTGATCGTTCAAACTAGGCCGCTCCAAACCCACCAGTTGCTGCAGGCCTTCATTCATCTTGAAGCAGCCGTGGCCAGAACGCCGTGGGGCGGCGCGAACGGCATCCGGTTCGACGCCAACATTGCACAATTAACGAACGCGCCCGCAGCCGATGACACGTTGGGGTTCTGGAAAAATTTGCAGCCGTATCAGTTCGACTGGACGGCGCATTGCACGCAGTTGGAAACGGAAAAGATAAGCGCCGATTCTGTCGCGTGCGGCGGCTCGTGGCTCGCGCCAAAATTGACCGTGACAAATCTGTCCGCCGAATTCGGTGGCGGACAGCTTGACGCGCAAGTGCAACTGGACGTGGCGACACGCAAATTTTCGTTCGTCAATTCTTCGAGTTTTGACATCAACGCCGTTTCACAATTGCTGACGGAAAAAACGCAGCGCTGGCTTGGACAGTTTTTGTGGACACAACCTCCATTGTTGCAAGCCAGCGGCTCGTTGATTCTGCCCGCCTGGACGAATCGTCAGCCGGATTGGCGGCATGATGTGCAGCCGACGGAGCAGTTCGATGGAAAATTTTCGGTTGCGAACGGCGCGTTTCGCAAAATCGCCTTTGATTCGGTGCAAGGCCATTTTTCATACTCAAATCTGGTCTGGCAGTTGCCCGACCTTGCCGTTTCACAAGCCAAAACCCGGCTCGACCTTGCCGGTACCGAGAATGACGCGACGAAAGATTATCACTGGCACGTTCGCGGCGCGTTGGATCCGGACACCTTTCGCCCGTGGCTCGTCACGAGTAATGCGGAACGCGTTTTTAATCAATTTACCTCTTCTGCTCCGGCGCAAATTAACGCGGATGTCTGGGGACGCTTGTATGATTATGACCGGATTGGCGCGCATGGCCGGATCACGTTGACGAATTTTTCTTTTCGCGGCCAATCAGCCGGGTTTTTTCAATCGGCAATCAATTACACCAACCGGGTCCTTGAACTGTTTGGGCCAAGTTTGTGGCGCGGTTCGGAAATTCTGACCGCCGACCATATAACTGTGGATTTCAATTCGTGGCGGATTTATTTCACAAACGGTTTCAGCACCGCTGATCCTGAAGCCATCACGCGCGCCATCGGGCCAAAAATCGGGCGCGTGCTGGAACCGTATCATTTCATCCGACCGCCGACCGTGCACGTGAACGGCTATGCACCGTTGCGCGACATCACCAATGTGGATTTGAACTTTGAGGTGGACGGTGGGCCATTTGAGTGGTTGAAATTGAAATCGCCCCGCGTTGTCGGTGAAGTGCATTGGTTCGGCGAGCAGTTGATTTTGACGAATGTAAACGCGGGATTTTACGGCGGTAAAGCGGCCGGTTTTGCGAACTTTGACTTTCATCCGAAAGCGGGCGCAGATTTTCAATGCGTGGTGGACGTGACGAATGTGAATTTGCATTCGCTTGCAACAGATTTGTCTTCGCCGACAAATCGTCTTGAGGGACAACTCGCCGCGCACACCGTCGTGACCAGCGCCAACACGACAAATTGGCGGAGATTGGACGGCTACGCCATGGCGAATTTGCATGATGGACTGCTCTGGCAGGTTCCGATTTTTGGAATTTTGTCCACGCCATTAAACACCATTTCGCCCGGCTTGGGCGACAGCCGTGCGACGGAGGCGTCGGGAATGTTTGCCGTTACCAACGGCACGATCTCTTTGGATAAACTGGAAATCCATTCGACGTTGACTCGGCTGCAATACGGCGGAACTGTGGATTTACGGCAACGCGTGAACGCGCGGGTCACCGCCGAATTGCTGCGCGACACATGGGGCATCGGCCCGTTTCTCAGCACCGTGCTTTGGCCGGTGAGCAAACTGTTTGAATATCAAATCACCGGCACGCTAGGCAATCCAAAGAGTGAACCGGTTTACGTCCCGAAACTTCTGCTGCTGCCGCTGCATCCGCTTCGCAGTCTGGAAGAAATACTTCCCGGCGACACAAATACGAACGCGCCCCCGAAAAAATAAAATCATTGGTTGTCCGGGTTGGACAATGTTTGATTTGTGCCGTCGTCGGATTGCGTTTCAGGCGAAGGCGCGGGTTTTTCTCCGAAGACGTGATTTTTACGGTCTTCTTTTTCTTCGGCCTGAAGTTCCTTGCGTTGGTCAACTTCGTCTTCGGCTTCGGCATGGGCGATTCCGGGCAATCGTTTTTCCTCTTTGACAGCCTGCTCGGCAGCCAGTTCAGGCGTTCGCAAAACGGTTGGGCGCATCAGCACAATCAATTCATCGCGAGATTTGCTGTCGGAACTATTGCTGAACAATCTCCCAAGCACTGGAATATCCTCAAGCCATGGGATGCCGGACTTGTTTTTATCATGTTCTGAACGAATAAATCCGCCCAGAATAATCGTGTCGCGATCTTTCACGGCGACTTCCGATGACAGCGTGCGTTTATCGGTTGTGGGAACATTCCCGACGCCGCTAATTGCGACCGAGCCATTGATGTCATCAATCTCCTGATTGATGTCCATGACGACGAGGCCGTCGGGATTTATGAACGGTGTGACGTCCAGCGTGATGCCGACTTGTAATTGTTCATAAGACGAACTCGGACCACCGCCGATGCCGCTGTTGTAATAAACGCTCGTGACATACGGCACGGTGCTGCCGACAAAAAATTGC
Organism: Verrucomicrobiota bacterium; assembly: GCA_049509595.1. GTDB lineage: Bacteria > Verrucomicrobiota > Verrucomicrobiia > Limisphaerales > UBA11358 > UBA11358. The sequence goes on along the minus strand of JBEKZT010000017.1, from coordinate 8,156 downwards.
GCTTCTTTGGCCTGTGAAGTTTGAATGCGCGGACGTTGAATGATGGTAACGCTGTTGTCCGACGCCGCCGCTTGCAAAGCCACATCCCAAGTCGGGCCAATGTTGCCGAAGTAACTGAAGCCGCTAGGAATTGAACTTGAAAACGAACCGCTGTTTGTGCCAACCCCAAACATCGAAGATGTAACACTACTGATTATATTGTTGATGGTTGTGGTAACGTTTGTGCCGCTAGAAGTAGTGGTTGAAGATGATGCGTTGGTGCTAAGACCTGTAGCACTCTGTATGAAATTGAGAAACGACTGACCGTTGTTTATGCCGCCGCCGCCAACAATCGGCACGCTAGGACTATATGCCTGCGGATTTTGCACCGCCGACACGCCGAAATTCCAGCCTTTGTCCAGCGATACGTCCATGATGACCGACTCGATGAGCACTTGCGAAAGCAGCACGTCGAGTTTTTTGACAATGTCTTTAATCGTCGCCATGTCCTCCCTTGTCGCATAAACCAGCAATGAATTGCTTCTTTCATCGGCGATGATTTTTGTCTGGCCAAGAATTTGAATTTCCCCGTTGCCGCCCGTTGCCGCCCGTTGAATGATTTGCTGCAACCGCTGGCTGAAAGTATTTCCGGTCGCGCCATTGGCAGATCCTCCAAACGCCCGCGGCTGACTTTGATTGAAGCCGCCGGTTTGGCCGTTGAGACCGGAAACGCCGGTGGTTGTGCCGCTGGGACGATTGGCCGTGCTGCCGGGTGTTGTTGTTGCGCTGCCAATGGACGAGCTGCTGCCGCCGAGACTGTTGAGCGCATTGGCGATATCGTCCACCATCGCATACTTAATCGGGATGACTTCGGAAATAAATTCCGCCGGAACGGGCACGTCCACTTGATCAATCATTTCCAACATGAGCTTCACATTTTCCGCATTGTCGCGGAGAACGAGAATTCCATTGCTGTCAATCGGCAGAATGGAATTTTGTAATTTTGCAAACGGCTGGATGACGGGCACCATTTCGCTGGGCTTGACGTATTTCAATTGCACAATGTGCGTCACGTATTGTCCGAGTTCCGGCAATTGGTTTTCACTCGAATGGTCAATCGGTGCGCCTTCGGAATTCGCCTGATCCACCGGCACCACTTTCACAAATTTGTCACCTACATTGATTACCGCGATATTGTTCAGTGCCAACACGGCCTGCAATGCTTCAATCGCCTCGCCTTTTGTCAGCGGCGTTTCCGTTTTTAAAACAATTTGCGCCTGCGGCAAGCTGGCGCGCAAAATCGTGCGCCCGACCAATTGCGCATACACGTCAAGCACTTGATCCACATCCACTCCTTCAAAGTTGATGGTTCCTGGGGGAATTATCTGGTCGGAATCAGCACTGGCTGGAGCACCTGATGCATTTATGTCCGGCGACGAAGCGGTAAGTGGCGCGGCAGGCGGTGGAAAGCTCGGCGGCGCAGGAATCGTTGTGGTGGGACTGAATCGTTGCGGCAACTGGTGCGGCACGGGCGGCATTTGCGCCCAAAGATCGAGGCCGGTGAAAGACAAAATAAGTATGAATGTGGTCGTTTTCATTTTGCTATGGTTGCGGTTTTCAAATCGGCCGCGGCATGGTTCGGATTTTTTTGGTAACTGGCAATGAGTTGAATATTGGCATCGAGATGCTGGTGTGAGCCGTCAGGCTGAAGCTCCAAATCGCGCACGCGCACCATCGAAGCCCCGGAACCAAGCTTGTAAAGGAAATCTACAAGCTGGCCGTCGTTCGCGATCACATTAATGTTTTGCGTTTGCTCGGTAAAAAATTCGTTCGTGTGCGTCATCGAACGCGAATAATTCGCGATGCTAACACCACTGGCCGCAGCCTGCGCCTGGATGGTGCGCATGAAATTGATGGCCTGATCCTCAGGCGCGACAAATTCGCCTTGGTTTTCCAGATTTTTGACCTGCGTTTCGTAAGCAGCCGACTGTGTAATCGCCGTCTGATATAATTTTAATTTCTGTCGCGCATCGTTTTCCCTCAGCCTCAATTTGCTTAAATCGCCAAAATGTGGCCAGACAAAAACAAAATTTAGCACGAGAAATAAAACGACCAGAACGCCGACGGCCAGCCGCCGCTCCAACGGACGCAATTGAGCGAAGAATTTTTTCACGGCGATTCCTCGTCGGCGTGCCGCAATTTCAAACTGAAATTCCAGGTCACGACGTTTCCGTTGTTGCGGGGATTGACTGGTTCTCCGTCCTGCGGATCAAACATCGGCTGGCTGTTGAGCGCGGCCTTTTGCATCGAACTGTTGAAATCAAAGAGCGTGTTGATTTGATCCGGCGGTGCCGTGCCGCTCAAAGAAAGCCGCTCGCCGTTTTGAAAACTGAATCGTTCCAGCGAAATTCCCTGTGGCAATAGTTCCGCGACGATCTTCCAGCAATCCAGCGCCGCGTATTTCAATTCCTGCCTTTCTTTCAAAACTTCAAAGCGGGCTTTGAGTTGCAACGCATTCGTGTAACTGTCGCTCAAAGCGGCGGCCTGTTGCTCGACTTTTTCTGTGCGATACCCCAGCACCGTTGTGCCGGAAAAATAAATTGCCAGGCCGATCAAATACAAAACCAGCGCCGTGCCCAAACCGTGCAGCCATAAGCGGTCAATGAACTGCTGGTGATAACGTTCGGAAAATTCCGCAGGCAAAAGGTTCGCTCGTATGCTGGCCGCCGCCGCGCGGCGTGTCGTGCGTGCGGCCAGTTCTACCGACGAAAGCGGTGGCGTGATTTGAACCGTCCCGCCCACGGCTTCGCGCAATAAATTCCCCCATTCCGCCGAAATTCCGGCGTCGGCAACCAAATGCCATTTCGTTTGCACCGTCAGCCAGCCTTCCAATTCGCCCGCCCATACGAGTTGGGCGAGCTGGCTCTTCAAGCTCGCGGTGCGCTCATTGCCGGCTGGCAATACAATCACGCTCAAATTCCGCAATGCGCCGCCGCTCCACCACGCCGCCAGCGCGTCATTTTTGCTGCCGAATGCTTCAGGAAAAATCCAAGCGCCATTTTCGTTTCCTGTCACCGCTTCCAATTGATCCAAAATTGGCGCTTCCAGCCTGTCGGCGAGATAACTCTGATCTTCCAATTTGCCGAGAAATTCCTCAACGGCATTGCGTGCCGCGATGACAACAACGACCGTTTGCAAATCGCCCGCCGTTTGCGGTAAAGCGTGAATCGCCCAGACAATTTGCGCGACGGGCATCGGCGAGAGTTTTTCCAACTGCAACTCCACCATTGCCAGCGTTTCATCGAAATTGCTTTTGGGCAGTTCAATAACGCGCAGAAAAACATTTTCCGGCGGTAGCCACGCCACGTTCAATTTCGGTTGCCACAATGAACTCCACGATTTTGCCGTCGCTCCTTTTGGCAACGAATCACCACCGTGTTCGCGATTCAAAACGAAACCGCCGCCTTTAGCATTAAATTGCCAGAGTCGCCGCGCAGGTGCGGCTTGCAGGATGTTGCAGGAATTCCAGCGAGGCATGAAAATAGGGCTTAATGTCGCGGGATGAATTGCGTGGGATCATCGCCGCCAAGCGCGTCCATGTGTTCCTCGATCTGCGTCACGCGCAAAACCTCCTCGATGGTCGTCTCGCCGTTCCGAACCTTGTTCCAGCCGTCGGTGCGGAGCGTGCGCATTCCCTGCTCAATCGCTTTTTGCGCAATGGTCGTCGCCGCCGAGCGGTTCAAAATCATCGGGCGAATCGCCTCGTTGACGACGAGCAGTTCGTAAATGCCCTTGCGTCCCTGATAACCAAGCTGGCGGCATTCTTCGCAGCCGACGCCGTGCCAGAATTTCGCCGTGCCGATTTCGTTTTCGGGGAATCCGATTTTTTGCAAAAAATCGCGCTCGACTTTTTGCTCGGTTTTGCAATGAGGGCAAATCGTGCGGATCAACCGTTGCGCCATGACCGCTTCGACTGATGACGCGACGAGAAACGGCTCGATGCCCATGTCAATCAATCGCGTGAACGCGCTCGGCGCGTCGTTCGTGTGCAACGTGGAAAAAACCAGGTGGCCGGTCAGCGAGGCACGAATGGCGATTTCCGCCGTTTCCAAATCGCGGATTTCACCAACCATGATGACGTTTGGGTCCTGCCGTAAAATATGACGCAAACCCATGGCAAACGTCAGGCCGATATCCGAGCGCACGGCGATTTGATTGATGCCCTTCAATTCATATTCCACCGGCTCCTCAATCGTTATGATGCGCTTGTGAACCGAGTTGATCGAACTCAAAAACGCGTAAAGTGATGTGGACTTGCCGGAGCCGGTCGGGCCGGTGACGAGAAAAATCCCATGCGGTTTGATGATAATATCGCGAATCATCGCCTCGTCCTTCGGCGCGAAACCGAGTTTGTCCAGACTCAAAAAGATTTTCCCGCGCGTGAGCAAACGCAGAGAAACACTTTCGCCATAAACCGTCGGCACGGTAGAAACACGGATGTCAATTTCCTCGCCCTTGATGCGGACGTTGATGCGCCCGTCCTGCGGCAGACGTTTTTCGGAAATATTCATGCCACTCATCACTTTGATGCGCGAGATGAGCGCCGCTTGAAATCGTTTCAACTGCGGCGGCATCGGCGTCTGATGCAGAATGCCGTCAATGCGATACCGGATGCGCAATTCTTCTTCCGCCGGTTCAAAGTGAATGTCCGTCGCGCGATCTTTATAGGCTTCCCAGATGATCTGGTTCACAAACTTGATAACGCTCGCGTCCTGATCGGCCTCAGTGATTTCCTTGTCGCTGGCAATTTCCAGTTCCATCGGTTCCTGCTCACCGAGTTCTTCGAGCGTTTCGGCACCGACACCATAGTATTTCTTCAGCGCCTTTTCAATTTCGATTTTCGTCGCAAGTGCGAATTGCACCGGCATATGCGCGTCGAAGCGGACGGCATTCATCATCGCCGCGTCGAAGGGATCGCTCACGATCACTTGCAACGTGCCGTCATTGACCGCTGCAGGCAGCACGGAATATTGAAACGCGACCTTGGTGGAAATTTTGTTCCGCGCCTCCGGCGGAGTCGTGTACTTGTGTAAATCAAGAAACGGCCAGCCGAGTGAGGCCGCGAGTCGTTGGATGAAAACATCCTCAGCCAGCCCGCGTTCGCGCGCAATGAACGTCAGCAGCGGTTCGGACGAACCGTTGTCCGCCGACGCGCGCCACGCCTTGTGCCAGTCATCAAATTGACCGGGCGTCGATTCCGCGACCGCCGCAACGAGATTTTTTACGGAACTGAAAGCCATTTATACCTTTAATAACAATTAAAGGCAGGAAAAGTTGCGTTTGAGTGGGAAAAATTTAAAAAACTCAACGCGTTGAGATTGCCTCATTGCGGCACCGGCCCTTGAGTGACTTGCACGAGGTCGTCGGGACGAAGCCATTTGGCAAAGGCGTTCTTCACATCATCCGCGTCAAGCGTGAGATAAATGCGTCCGGCGTAAACCCGTTCGTCGAGCGGCAATCCAAGCATCGAATAAGTGAGCCAGCTGTTGGCAATGTCATCCACGCTGGATTCGGCAAGCGGAATGTCGCGGAGCAGCATCAGCTTGGCTTGATGCAATTCCTGCGCCGTCACTTTTTTTGTCTGGATATCTTCGAGGGCGCGCACCAGGACGGCGCGCGCCTTGGAACCATTCGGTGGGTCGCAGGCGTATTCAATCTGATAAACGCCACGCGTCAAACCTACGGTGAACGAGGAATCCACAAAATAAACCAGCCCATTTTTTTCGCGCAAGTCACGATATAAACGAGTCGCGTAAAATCCGCCGCCGAGTACGTGATTGCCGAGTTGCAGTGCGTAATAATCTTCATTCGTCCGCGTCAGTTGCAATGTTTCCGCCAAAGTGATTTTGTCCTGGACACGGCTGGCGTCAGGCACATGTGTCACGGAAGTTGAATTGTCCGGCGCGGGCGGAAAGAGCGTGTTCGGTTTTTCTCCATCTGAGTTCCAATCGCCGAAGTATTTTGTAATGACAGTTATGGCGTTTTCCGGCGAAATGTTTCCGATGACGACGATAGTTGTAAGGTCGGGACGGAATGCAGATTGATAATAATTTTGCACATCTTGAATCGTGAGCGATTTGACGCTATCCGGCGTCGTTTCGCGTTGCGCTGGGTCTTGTTTTGGAAACAACGCGATTGTCAAAGCGTGATCGGCGATGTGTCCTGGACTTTTGATTACGCCAGCGACGGAAGCGGCCAGTTGCGTCTGGATGATCTTGAAATCATCTTCGGGCATTGCAGGCGAAAGCTCGTTGTCCGCGAGCAATTGCGTGCCGCGTTCAAACTGGTCGGGCAGAATCTGGAGCGAAAAATCCGCGCCTGCCGCTTCATTTGCGCCGATGTCATCGAGCGCTTTTTGGAACGCCAGCCGGTCGAGCGCTTTTGTGCCGTAGGAGAAAAGTTGGGTGAGCGCTTCATCCACGCCATCTTTGCCTTCGGGCATTTGCACTTTCGGATTGTTTTTCACACGACCATAAATGCTCACGGTATCGCTGACAGTTTCAGGTTGCACGATTAGCTTGATTCCATTGGGTAAATTCGTGACGAACGGATTGAGCGTCGAAGTCGGAATAGGCAATCCTTCGGCGATTTTTTTTGCCCAAGGCGGCAATTTAACATCGGTATTTTTCGAAGACACCAGCGATTCGCCACCGCCAAAACTTTTTGAAGAAATTCGTTTGTCTGACGGCGTCGGCGTCAAAATCGCGTTGATGGCGTGGTCGAAATCCAGATATTTTTTTGCGACGCGATTCACATCGTCAACGCTGACGGCGCGAAATAAATTGATGTCGTCGTCCGGCGAATTACGTCCTTCAATGGCAACGGCGGTTGACCACGAGTCAGCCAAACCGGAAACGGAATTCTTTTGTAATTCGGCGTTGATGATTTCACGGCGCTTGGCGGCTGCGACCAAATCGGCGCTGACGCCATTGGTGATTTCTGCGAGCAAAATTTCTTTCACTTCGTTCAACAAATTCGGCGAATCACCGCCCGCCGGAAATCCGGCAATTGCATAACCCAAACCGGATTTCGGCAGCGTATCGTAGGCAAGTTCCGCAAACAACGCCTTGCCTTGCGGCACGAGGCCGTAAAGCTTTCCCCGCTGGCTGCTCAACACGTCAGAAAGAATTTGAGCGGCGGCAAAATCGGGATTGTCCGATCCGGGAAAACGAAATGTAATGGCGATCAGACCGTAAGGCAAATCGGTGTCCAATTTCATCGTGTCCGGCTTGACCGGCGAAAAATTAAATTCCGGTCGCGCCGGAAGTTCTTTGGACGGAATGTCGCCGAAAATTTTCTTCACTTGTTCCAAAACTTTTTCCGGTTCCACATTGCCGACGACAATGAGAACAGCATTGTTCGGGGCATACCATGTATTATGAAATTTTCGCAACATGGCGTCCGTCGTTTTGTCGAACGACGGGCGCGTGCCGAGCGGACTGTGTTCATATGGCGAGCCTTTAAAAATGGCGGCCAAGAGTTGTTCGTAAAAAACATATTCGGGATTTGATAAATCCTGCGCAACTTCCTGCTCAATTGCGCCGCGCTCTTTTGTCCAAAGTGATTCGTCAGGTAAAAGGTCGCGCATCCGCGTCGCTTCAACGCGCAGCGCGACTTCGAGATTTTCGGCAGGTGTGGTAAAAAAATACTGTGTGACGGCCTGCTGTGTGTCGGCGTCGTCGTCGCCGCCAAACGCGGCGGAGATGGCGGCGAGTTGATCGGCGCTCAAACCGGGGCTGCCGCGAAACATCATGTGTTCGGTGGCGTGAGCCATGCCGGGAAATCCGGCGGGCGCTTCGTCCGAGCCGACATGATAATTGACCATCGTGGTGACCACGGGCGCAATCGTGTTGCGAACGATGACCACTTGCAGACCGTTGGACAGCGTGGCGCGCAAAATGCCTTGCTCGCGAGAAACCTCATCAGTTGCTTGCGTGGAAAAAAGTGAAATCAGCGACACCGACAGGATGACCAGTATCCATTTGCAACGCTTATTTGTCTTCATGCACGACAAACTAGACACGGCTTGGCGCTTTGTCAGTGGCAAATTACAGTTAATGAAGCAGTTTGAAATCTCACTGCGAATTTGAATCCGTCGAGATTGTTTTGGTTTATTG
>JBEKZT010000169.1:0-4972 GCA_049509595.1 Verrucomicrobiota bacterium | reverse complement strand
CACAAACCCTTTGAAGCCAAGTTCGCCTTTCAGCACATCGGTGAGCAAATATTTATTGCCGTGCATTTTTGTGCCGTTCCAACTGCTATAGGAAACCATAATGGAGCCGACGCCAGCCTTGACCGCAGCCTGGTAAGGCGGTAGAAAAAGTTTTCGCAAAGTCGCCTCGTCACAAACCGTGTCGCCCTGATCTTTTCCGTTCTGCGTGCCACCATCGCCAATATAATGTTTGGCGCAGGCGAGAACGGAGTCTGGTTTATCTGAAAGTTCATCACCTTGCAGTCCTTTGATCGCTGCCACGCCCAGTTCCGAAACCAGTTCTGTGTCCTGGCCGTAACTTTCGTAACTTCGCCCCCAGCGCTCGTCCTCAACGACTGCGATGCACGGCGCGAACGCCCAGCGGATGCCTGTGCCCGCGACTTCGAGCGCCGTAATGTGCTCAGCCTGCTCGACGAGGGCGGGATTGCGCGTCGCGCCCATGCCGATGTTATGTGGAAAAATTGTCGTGCCGATGACGTCGTTGTGACCGTGGACGGCGTCAATGCCGTAGATCAAAGGAATTTTCAACCGCGTTTTCAGCGCCCACGATTGAAGTTCGTTGACGGTGGCCAGCCACGTTCCGGGATTATTTTCTCCCGCCGGTTTGGAATCGCCGCCGTTGAGCATCGAGCCAAAAGCGTATTTCTGAATGTCAGAACGATTTGTGACGGCATTTAAGTCAGGCTGAACCATCTGGCCGATTTTTTCGTCGAGCGTCATGCGTGACAGCAAATCAGTCACACGCGACTCAACCGGCGATTGAGGATTAAGGTAAGTCAAAGCTTCGGCTGCACGCATAGAGGTGACATTTATGGCAATTGTCATCGCCGCAAAATAATTGCAGGTAAACAAAAAGCGAGACGTAATTTTTTTTGTCATTTCCCGTTTGGCTGGATTGCTGGTTTTGCCAAAGGGAAGTCAGTCGAATTTTAGTTGCAGCGGTTTGCCGCCGTAATTGACCGTGCGTTGTGGCGTCGGAGTGAAAGAAAAACCAATGGGATTATCTTTTGAGACGATCACGACATTAAACGTCCGCTTTTTCAACATTCCATTGAACGACCCTTCGCGTTTACCGATGGTGAGTGTGCGTTTGGCGTCATCCCAATGAATCGGAATTTGGGCAAACGCACCTTTTTCGTATTTGTAAGTCAGTCCGTCATCTTCATAGAGTATAAAGTCGCCATCCGCGCCCGCGTAAATATAAAACGTGATCGGGTCGGCTGGTTTTTCGCCGGTGTATTGCAGCTCAGGCCCGGTTGGAATGATTGAGCCGGCGCGCACGAAAAGCGGAATCGCGTCATACGGCGCGGGTGCGTCAATGGTCTGTCCGGCGTCAAATGCATTGCCTGACCAAAAATCATACCAGCCGCCCGCCGTTTGTGGTAGGTAAACCGGACGGCTCCGCGCTTGGTAAGTCGTCACCGGATTGACGAGGAACGCCGGCCCAAACATGTATTCGTCGCCAATATTGAAGACGTTTGTGTCCGCTGGAAAATCCATGACCAGTGCGCGCATGATGGTGCCACCTTCATAAGTCACTGCGCCGGCGAGCGAATAAATGTAAGGCAACAGCCGGTAGCGCAGACGGTCAAATTTTAATTGCGCCTGGTAAGTCGGACTTGAATCGCCGCCAAATTCCCACATTTCGCGGTTTGGAAATTCACCGTGAACCCGGAGCAGGGGAACGAAGGTGCAAAATTCAAACCAGCGTGTGTTCAATTCACACCATTCCTCTTCGTCCTGTCCGCTTGAATAGCGTGCCGGCACGGAAAAACCACCGCTATCCATCGTCCAATACGGCATTCCTGACAGACAGAAACCAAGCCCCGCTGTGATTTGCGCGCGCATCGCTGTCCAGGTTGAGGACGTATCGCCGGACCAAACTGCGGCGGCGTAACGTTGTTGTCCGGCAAAACCGGAGCGCGTCAAAATGAAAACACGTTGATCGGGTTTGACATGGCGCTGGCCTTCATAAATCGCCTCGCTGTTGACGAGCGGATAAGCGTTCAACATCCGTGCGCCCGTGCCCATGGCGGTCGGATGCAAATGCGTGCGCTGGCCTTCGAGCGTCGGCGTGGGAAGCATATCCGGTTCGCTCGCGTCCATCCACCATGCATCCACATTTTTGCTGAATAGATTCGCATTGATTTGCGACCAAAATAGTTCTCGCGCAGCAGGATTGAATGCGTCGTAATAAGCGTCGGGATGGTTGATCCAATCATGGACGTCCTCGGCGAGATTTTCCTCGTAAAGAAAGTGCTGGGCGCGCATGGCTTCAAAATTAGCCGTGCCCGCATAAAATTTCGGCCACACGGAAATCATCAAATGCGCGTTATATTTTTCGTGAATGTCGCGAATCCAGCCGTCCGGATCTGGAAAACGATCCGGGTCAAATTGGTGCGAACCCCATTGGTCTTCCTTCCAGTAGAACCAGTCCTGAACGATGTTGTCAATCGGGATGCCGCGCGATCGGAAACCGGCGAGCACATCCAGGCTTTCCTGCTGGGTTTTATAGCGTTGCCGGCACTGCCATAGACCAAAAGCCCACTCGGGCATCATCGGTGCTTGTCCGGTGATTTGACGATAGCCGCCGATGACCCGGTCCAGTTCCGGCCCATACACAAAATAATAATCAACGCCTTCGCCGACTTCCGACCAAAGTGACGTGCCGGTTTCATGTGAAGGCGTTTTCCAAAATAGTTGCATCGTTTCCATGCCTTGTTCTTTCGTCCATTCCAGCTTCAAATGATAACGATGACCTGCTTCAAAATGGACTTTGGCGACATTCCACCACGGCAACCAACCCTGACGCCAGTGCGAGATGACGAGCTTGTCATCCACCCAAAGCTTGATGCCATTGTTGGAAAACGTTTCCAGCGTGTAATCGCCCGTCTGATCCGGTTGAACGTCGCCTTCCCAGCGAATGCTTGCGTCGCCCTCCGGCGGCAAATCGGGGTGAATCAACCGGTTCGCCCTCCTTGCGCCGTTCGGCACGGCGATGTCAATTTTTGCATCCACCCGTTTGGCCACGAAGTTCTCGAAATTTTCGCCCGCATAATAAGAACCGGTCAGGCCGCCGGGCTTGCCGTCGGCGTCAAACAATTCATCCGGTGGAATCGGCTCTGCCTGGCGCAAATCACCAAAGCGTGTGTAAGACGTGTTGTCCCACAAAATGCCGTAACCGCGGCTCGAAACGAGAAAGGGAATGTCAATCGTGCCGTTATGTTGCCAGAGGTCGAGGTCGTAACCTCTGATGTTCATCAGGCCAAGTTGCTGCTGGCCAAGGCCGAAAAGGGCTTCATCCGCGTTTGCCTCCCATTGCTGGCGCACATGAAAAGTTTCATCGCCCTGCACGATCTCCGGCATCAGCGTGCGGCCCTCTTTTTTTTCCGCGAGAATCGGTTGGCCGTTGGCATCAAAAAATGAAACTGCGCCGGAGGCGAGATCAACGTGAGCCTGCAATTTATCGGTCGTCAAAATCGCCTCGCCATGTTCGGTATTCAACGTCCACTTTGTTTTGGCATCGTGCCGGACTCCCGCCATCAGACTTTTGCGCGCGAAGAATGCGCGGTCTTTGGCGTAAGCAACGCGAATTATGTCGTCGGCACAAACTTCCAGTTTCAAAAAACTGTCGCCGACAGGAATGACAACGCCGTCCTTTAGTTTTTCGGGTTCATTCAAAGAAGCCTGCAAAGACAACTGGCCGGCGGCTGCAATTGCGGCAAAAATAAAAGACAATTTGAAACGATTCTGCCTGAGTGAGGAAAACATATTTCAGATTGAATATCATCGGACAAAACGGGTGTCAAGAAACTGGTGGGACAGTTGATGGATCATTCTGGTGGGGCGAGACGCGGCGAGCCGCAGTTTTTGCAGCGGCCTTTGCCAGCTCCGTTGTCGGCCACAGACCGACGCTGCAACTTCCGGCTCGCAAGGACGCCCGCCCCACCTGATTTACCCACCCGCCCTTACGTTGCGATGCAGGGAAGGGGCAGGCTCCACGGGCTGTAACCGGTGCTGCCACCCACCGCGCGAGCCTGCAAGGTATATATCACGCCCGGCGTCACGCCCGGAACGACGATGCGGCGCGCCTGCGTCGAGTCCAGTGTGAGGAACAGCGTGCCGTCCGGTTTGAACACCTTCAACTGATACGAACGCGCATTGACCAGCGGCGTCACGCGCGCCGTCAATTGCGTCGAGACATTGTTCAGGATTTCCGTGATGGACGGGGCGAGCAGCGGCGACCGTGCGCGGTTGGTGCTGTTGATCAGAAATCCCGAGGTGAGCAACACCGTGAAGTTCTGGCCGGCCTGACTCTGCACATAAGCGGCTATCTTGCGCAAGGCCGTGACCAGCGCCTCCTGCGCGTCGTTCTTGGCGGAAATCAATGGCTTGCCGCCCTGTGACGCCGCCGCCATGGCATTCACCAGCGCCGTCAGCAACGCCGCCAATGCCGCCAGCGTGACCGGCGGTGTTGGAAAATTGGTATTGCCGGTCAGAGACAGGATAATGCCGTTTGTGAATTGAACCAGGACTGCCGCCGAATATCTGGCAAAGCCAAGGTTCACCCGATAGTTTTTATTCATACTTTTTCCCTTTTTGAAGCCCCGGATTGAAGTGTTATTCCCGCCTGACCGCCTCGGTCAGGTGTCCCAATACCATAAGGCTGGTGGGATGGTAAAAAAACCCGTTCAGCCTGTCAATAATTTTTTTAAAAAGTCGAAACACGGCAAATTGTGCCGGGGAATGAAACTTGATTGAAGTCCGGGTTAGTTTGATTGGTCGCTTTGCAAACAAGCAAAGCTTTTCTGCTAACTAACACAAAGACCAATCAAACTAACAAAATGTTCCTGCAAACAAGCAGAGTCTTTCTGCTAACCAACACAGAGGCCAATCAAACAAGCAAAATGTTCCCGCAAACAAGCAAAGTCTT